>SHUN01000182.1 GCA_009697495.1 Bryobacterales bacterium
CATGGCGCTCTTCGAGATCTGGAACCGGAAACATTGAATCACCCGCGCGTAACATGAGCCGGCTTGATCTCGGCGACCGACCGCGCCCCGCACTGCTTCATGGCCAGTTCAAATTCGATGCGGAGCAGATCCAACACCTTTTCCACGCCCGCCTGTCCGAATGCGCCGAGCGCCCATAAATAGGGCCTGCCGATGCCAACAGCACTCGCGCCGAGTGCAATCGCTTTGACGATATCAGTGCCTCGCCGGATACCGCCATCGACCATCACCGGCATGCGGCCGCGCACCGCGTCGACGACTTCCGGCAGGCAATCGATGGAGGCGCGCCCGCTGTCTTCGGAGCGGCCGCCGTGGTTGGAGACGATCAGTCCGTCAATTCCCTGCTCCGCCGCGATGCGGGCGTCTTCATGCGTGCCGATGCCTTTCAGCACGATCTTCATCTTGGTGATGGCGCGGATGCGGCGCACGGATTCCCAATTGAAATTGGGACTGCGCATCGAAAGGCCGGTGGTGTCGATGCCGTCGAAGGATGGC
Organism: Bryobacterales bacterium; assembly: GCA_009697495.1. Taxonomy (GTDB): domain Bacteria; phylum Acidobacteriota; class Terriglobia; order Bryobacterales; family Bryobacteraceae. Next base: position 535 of record SHUN01000182.1, read on the forward strand.
TTGCGGCCGCTGAACGTCGGCACCGGGTGGCAGGAGGCGCATTGGCGCGAATCGTTAGCGACGGAGCGCTTGGCCGTTTCGGCGTTGCGGTCGCCGACGAGATCCACTGTGATCACGAGAACGGGGCACCCGGCCGCTTCGGCGCGTCGCACGATCCGCTCGCCGACTTCCCAGCGCGATGTGGGGTAGAGCTGTTGCCAGACGGGCCGACCGGCGGCGCGGGTCACTTCTTCGACGGACACGGTGGCGACGGTGGAAAGGATTTTCAGCGTGGGGCGGCCGTTGGCGGCGCGGGCAACGGCGGATTCGCCATCGGGGTGATAGGCCTTCTGGTTTCCGCAGGGGCAGAGGAAAATGGGCGTCGGCCATTTGACGCCGAAGAGTTCGACGGAGGTGTCGATGCGCGAGACGTCAATCAAACGGCGGGGACGCAGTTGCAGACGGGCGAAGGCTTCCTGATTGGCGCGGAGAGTACGTTCGTCATCGACGCCGGTGGAGAGATAGCCGAAGTGCGCGGGCGGGATATTTTTTCGCGCCACGGGCTCGAAGTCAAAGACGCTGATGGCTTGGGCGGGATTGGTGATGAGCGGGGATTCGGCGGCGAAGATTGGGCTGGCCGCGAGGTATTGCAGGAATTTGCGGCGCGCGGTGCGGGTATCCATGGGATTTCGATAAATATAGCATTACTTGTAAGTAACTTCGACAAGGAAGAGGCCGCAGGGCGGGACGGTGGCGCCGCAATCGGCGCGGGAGCCGCCGGACAGGAGTTTTTGTAATTCTGTCATCTCCAGGTTGCCTTTTCCAACTTCGATTAGAGTGCCTACCAGATTGCGGACCATGTACTTCAGGAAGCCTGAGCCACGGACGCGATAGATGAGTCGCGGACCTTCGCGGACAAGGGTGGATGAAAAGATGGTGCGCACTTTGGAGTAATTGGAATCGTAGCGTTCATCGAATGCGGCGAAGGCGGAAAAGTCGTGCTCGCCTTCGAAGAGAGGGGCGGCGGCGATCATCTTTTGGTCGTCGAGCGGGTAGGCGTGATGGTGGACGTAGGGGCGTTCAAAGGGCGAGCAGATTTCGTCGCGAAAAATGCGATATTCGTATAGTTTGGAAACGGCGTCGTGACGGGCGTGAAACTCGGGCGCAACTTCCTCCACGCGGGTGACGCGGATGGCGCCGGGCAGCAAATGGTTCATGGCGCGGAGCAGGTTTTCGCAGGGAATGGAGCTGGTGGTGGTGAAGGCGGCCGCCTGCGCGATGGCGTGAACGCCGGAGTCGGTGCGGCCGCTGCCCTGCACCAGGATGGGGGTCTTCGAAAGGGCGTAGAAGGCGCGCTGGAGCTCGCTTTGAATCGTCGCCTGGCCGGGTTGGACCTGCCAGCCGTGGAAGTTGGTGCCGTCGTAGGAAACGGTGATGCGGATACGGCGCGCGGTCTTCTCAGCCGGCATTACGGGAGCCTGGCTTCACGGCCACGGACCCTTCGCGGCAAAGCGGGCAAAGTTCGGGTGCCCAACTGGTGACGGAGAGCGTCGCCAACGCGGCGCGTGGAACGCCAACGTCGGCGTGGCCGCCGGAACGGTCGATGATGGAGCCGGCTGCGAGGACTTTGACACCGTAATCGCGCAGCAGGTCGATGACTTCGCGGGTGCTGCCACCGGTGGTGATCACGTCTTCGACGACCACGGCGGTCTCGCCGGCGTCGACTTCGAAACCGCGGCGGAGCGTCATTTTACCGGCGGCGTCGCGCTCCGTGAATTGGAATCTGGCCCCCAGGGAACGGGCGACTTCGTGGCCGATGATTAGGCCGCCAACCGCCGGTGAGGTGACCAGGGGAATGGCCTCTCCGTGACTCATTTCCCGAAAGCGAATGGCGAGGGCGCGGCCGAGGGCTTCGGCGTGTGCCGGATATTGAAGAACTTTGGCGCATTGGAGGTAGGCAGGACTGTGGAGTCCGCTGGTGAGCCGAAAATGGCCGTGGAGGTAAGCGCCGGTCTGTTCGAAGACCGGGAGAACGAGGTCAGTGGTGGACATCCAAAGCCCAATATAGCAATTTGTCCGGGAGCGGACGCGGGTAAGCCGGAGATTCCCGAAAGCGGACAAAGAAAGTTTGGAATGAGGCTTAAACCCTGCGATATCATAGAGAAATCGTGGAACATTGGGCCTCCAGCCTGCGTCTGGCTCTGTAACCGGAAACACCTTTGTATGAATGCAAAACAACTCACCAGTCTTCTCTGTTCGATCGTAATCCTGACCCCGGCGATGTCAGCCCAGAGCCGAACCGGCGTTTCGGGCTGGTGGAATAACATCCGTGAGCCGTATTCGTGGAAGGAAGTGGCGCCGATCCATTTGGGAAATTCGTCGCGGCTGGATCAGTTGATGCGAGCGGGTAAGCTGTATTTGTCGCTGCAGGACACGATCTCGCTGGCGCTGGAGAACAACCTGGACATTGAGTTGCAGCGCTACGGGCCGCGGATTTCCGAGGTGGAATTCCAACGGAACAGCGCCGGCGGCGTGGCTCGGATTGGCAGCGGGGGCGGAGTCTCGACGACGACAACCGGCGGCGGCGGTTCGCAGTTGTTCGTGGTGGCGCCGCAAACGGGGCAAGGGTTGCAGACTTTGAACCTGGATCCGATCCTTACCGGCACCATGGGTTGGGCGCATCAGACGCAGCCGCAAACGAGTCCGTTTGTCACCGGCACCAGTTCGCTGATCGCGCAAAGGACGACGGCGAATTACGGAATTTCGAAGAACTTTCTGACGGGTACATCGGCGACCATTGGCTTTAACAATAATCTGCTCAACCAGAACTCCGGCCGTAACGACTTTAATCCGTCGAAGTCCGTCAACTCCACGCTGAGCGTTACGCAGAAGTTGATGGAGGGGTTTGGCCGGGCGGTCAATACGCGGCATATCAAGATTTCGAAGAACAACATTAAGGTTTCCGAGCTGGTGTTTCAGCAACAGGTAATCACGACTGTTTCCGGGGTCATTTCGCTGTACTGGGATCTGGTGAGCGCGAACGAAGATGTGCGGGTGAAGCTGCAGGCGCTGGCGCTGAACCAGAAGCTCTACGACGACAACAAGAAACAGGTGGAGATCGGGACATTGGCACCGATCGAAATCATCCGGGCTGAGGCGGAAGTGGCGCGCAGCCAGCAGGACTTGACGATTTCGGAGACCAACTTGCTGCAACAGGAAACGGTGTTGAAGAATGCGCTGAGCCGGACTGGTGTGGCGACGCCGGGGCTGTCGGAAGCCCACATCATCCCCACCGATAAGATCAGAATGCCGGACATCGAAGCGGTGGAACCGATTCAGGATCTGGTGGGCAAAGCGGCGTCGGGCCGGCCGGAATTGGAGCAATCGAGAATTAATCTGGAAAGCGCCAGGCTGGGGTTGAAGGGAACGAAGAGCCTGTTGCTGCCGACCGTGGACGCATTCGCCGACTTCCGGCAGTCCGGCCTATCCGGCCTGATCAACACGCAGCCAATTCCGAATGCGAATCCTGGCCAGCCATCGTTGGTGCGTAACACTGCCAACATCGACGCGTACTTCCTGGGCGGGTACGGAAACGCGCTGGCTCAAGTCCTGCGGCGCAACTTCCCGGATTATAGCGTCGGCGTCAGCTTGAACATCCCTTTGCGCAACCGCGCCGCGCAGGCCGACGTCATTCGCGATCAGTTGGGACTGCGGCAAAGCGAAATTCGATTTCAGATGGCGCTGAACCAGGTTCGCGTGGAAGTGCAGAACGCGGTGATCAGCTCGCAGCAGGCGCGGGCGAGATACCAGACTTCGGTGAAGAATCGCGTGCTGCAGGAGCAGACGTTGGACGCCGAGCAGAAGAAGTACGCGCTGGGCGCGTCGACGATCTTCTTTGTGATTCAGGCGCAGCGCGACTTGACTGCGGCGCAGGCTTCGGAAGTCGCGTCGCTGAGTACGTACGCGCGGGCGCGAAACGAGTTGGAACGGTCGACGGGCCAAACGCTGACCGCGAATAGTATTCAGATCGACGAGGCGATGAAGGGTTCGGTATCGCGCCCGGCGTCGGCTATTCCCGTCATTCAGTAACGACTCGTCACGAGTCGGTCCAGAAGGTGTTACCGAACCGCGCGCGTTAGCAAGCGGTTCAATCCGGAAAGAATTCCCAAATTGATGCTTGGGTGTAGTACCAAAGTGGTAATTCTTCCCCTAACCGTGCGGAGAATCCCTGTTTTGCGAAACTTCGGGGCAAATTGAGTTTGGCACGCCAGTTGCTTTTAGAGAAGCGTGACGAAACCGGGACGGGCTCAAGAAACGAAGGTTGCTCCTCCAACAAATCCCCTCAGCAGCACACTTCCTTTCCCAATGACCCCTATCGATCCCACCTTTTCTACCCACCCAACCAATATCTTGAGCCTCCTGCCTGGGTTCGTCAACGGATTATGCAGTTCGATCCGGTTTAGTTAGTTATTGATTTCGTTTCGTTCCCTCTATTAAGCAGTAAAACCTTCGGGGCTGGCCTAGCCAGCCCCTTTTTTTTGCGGGGAGAGTGACGAAATTTCGCCAAGTGACAGGATGGATGGCAAAATTTTGCCATCAAGAATTCTTTCAAGTAAACGGCAGCGTGAACGATAAGAGACTATTGGAGGTGATCATGCACAGTAATATTGAACTGACCGGTACGCCGGACTATGCGTTTCAGGTGGACTTGTTGAATCTGAACTTGCACGTGGCGGAAACGGAGAAGTTTTCGGACCGGCATACGGAGGCAATCGAAGCGGCGCTGGCCGAGTTAAGGCCCAGCTCGCGGTCCGTCTGATACACGTCCCTGAATGGGAGAGCCGACACAGATCGCGCACTATCAGATTACCGGCAAGCTCGGCGAAGGCGGCATGGGGGCGGTGTATCGGGCGACCGACACGAAGCCCAACTTGGACGTCGCGATCAAAGTGCTGTCGGCGGCGTTTGCGGCTGACCCGGACCGGTTGGCGCGGTTTACGCGGGAGGCGCAGTAGTTGGCGGCGCTGAAGCAGCCCAATGTCGCGGCGATGGGGTGGAGCTTTTTGGCATAGAGCAACGGGCGCTAGTCATGGAACTGGTGGAAGGGCCGACGCTCGCCGACCGGCTGGCGGGGGGGCGGTGGCGGACCGGCGCGCCGATGTCTGGCCGTTTGGCGTGGTGTTTTATGAGATGCTGACGGGCCGGCGGATGTTTAGCGGCGAATCGATTTCGGACACGCTGGCGGCGGTGTTGAAAGCGGATCCGGATTGGACGCTGCTGCCGGCGGAGCCGCCGACTGCCATTCGGCGGCTGCGGCGGCGATGCCTGGAACGGGACAGGAAGCGGCGATTGGCCCACATTGGCGATGCTCATTTTGAAGCTTGATGAGGCGCCGGAGGCGTTGTCGCAGTCGATGGCGCCGCAATCGACGGGGGTTTTGCGGGCTTGGCGGGCTGCCGCCGCGGTGCTGGCGATCGCGGGGGCGGGCGCGCAAGACTCAAAACGCGCAACGAGCCAGCGGAGAAGCTGTTTTCGTCAAGTTGAATGGCTCTGGCGTCACCGTAAGGGTTGCTGGTCACTTGACACAGTATCCAGTCGCTACCGCCGGCGAAGGCAAGTATCACGGCCGGACGCAACTTCGTTTGCGACAGATCCGAGAATGGGAAGCGCACCAGAACTATCGCACCTGGTTCAGGTACGGCCACGCCTCATCCTCCTCAGGAGGATTCCAGTCCTCGGCAAGCGCTGCCTCACTGAGCAGCGCAACTTCAGGCGTTCCGGCACGGGGGCGATCCTCC
>SHUN01000183.1 GCA_009697495.1 Bryobacterales bacterium
GGTCGCCGGGATTCGATAACGCATGGCATCGCCCTCCCAGCCATCCGGGAGGGCGAATAGCCGGGTCATATAGAGAACGATTTCCTTAGTCTCCCGGTCTTCGTGACCGTAGAAGTTGGAGAGGGTAAGGATCTCGTTTTCGCCGTTTTGGCGGGTGTCGATTTGGCGCACGGTGTTCTGCTTGAGAAGCCCTGTTACCTTATCGGCCTCCGCGATGACGAAGGGATAACGGGGCCGGTTGCCCTTGGGGTTTTCCGGTGTGATGTTACCGAGCCAGTAGATCTTTCCGTTGGAGTGCGGCAGCAGGAAAGAGCAGGCGCTGGGGGAGAAGAAATTTTCGCCCGTTGTGTAGGTCCAGGGCTTGGCTGGGGGAAAGGTACGGCCGCCGTCGTTTGAAACGGTGAACCACTTGTAGCCCGGGAGCTTGGCGCTCTTGTCATTGGAGCCTCGGAGAACCATTAGGACTCGGTTGCGATCCAGGAAGGCGATTGTCGGCTCCACCATGCCGCGGGTCGTGACGGCGGGGTCACCTTGGACGAGGTTGGACATCGTCCATTCGAGGTCCGCGCCCTTCCATCGGCCGATGGCGACGGCGGCATCGGACCAGGTATAGCCGCCGCCAGGGTTGTAGAGCTTGCCGTCCTTGGCGGGGAAGATCTCCAGCGGCAGCAGGATGTCGCCATTGGGGGCGGTGATGGGCGCTGAGCCGTGGTCACCCAGCATAAAGCCGTTGCGGCCCAGTTGAGCGCCGGGAATCGGGTGCTGGGCGTCGAAGCCCTTATGGATCAACTGGCGGGTCGCGCCGCCATCGATGGTGTAGTAGACACCGTAGTGACGGAGGCCTTCGAGGGGGTCATCGGTGGGGAGGACGGCTTCCATCCAGAATTCGAGGAGCCGCTTCGTTTTGGGGTCGACGAAGCCGGCGCGGGGATGTTTCCGCCACGTTCCGTTTGGACGTTTCTCGCCGGTCTTCGATTCGACAGGTGCGGACCAGGAGCGACCGTTGTCGGTGGAAGCGCGGCGGAAGATGGTGTCGATGGTGTCGGAGCGAGACCATCGCTGTTCGATCGAGACCATGTCGGGACCGGTTGATTTGGTGTAATACGCAATGCCCATGATGGCGGTGCCTTTGCCGGGGGACTTCATGAAGACTTCGGGACGGATGGACGGCTGGCCAGCGGCGGCAAGGGAGGCGAGGAAGAGACGGCGGCGCATTCCGCAAGTGTAAGACAACCTGTGGAAAAGTGGTGCCAGGCACCACTTTTCCACAGGAGGTGGCGTATTCGTAGTAGTGGGAGCATGATGGTTATTTGAACTACCCGGAGTCGGTCGACTATCTTTACGCGTTGGGGAATGAGATTCGCACGGCCAAGCTGGGGCTGGAGCGGATGGTGTTGCTGTCGGAGGCGATGAAGCATCCGGAGCGGAAGTTCCGTGTGGTCCATGTAGCGGGGACGAATGGGAAGGGGTCGACGTCGGCGATGATTGCGGCTGGCTTGCAAGCGGCGGGGAACCGGGTTGGACTCTTCACATCGCCGCATTTGGTGGAGCCGACGGAGCGGATTGTGATCGACGGGCGGGCGGTGACGGCGCCCGAATTTTCGGAGGCGTTTGACGCTGTACGCCGGGTGGCGGACCGGATGATGGAAGCGGGCACGCTGGACGCGCACCCGACGTACTTTGAAACCGTTACACTGATGGCGTTTTGGTGGTTCGCGAAGCAGGAAGTGGACTGGGCGGTTATCGAAGTTGGCTTAGGCGGACGGCTGGACGCGACCAACATTGTGACGCCGCAGCTTTGCGTAATTACGCCGGTGGATTATGACCATGAGGCGTGGCTGGGCAAGAGCCTGGATGCGATTGCGTTTGAGAAGGCGGGTATCCTGAAGGCCGGGGTTCCGGCGGTGATGGCACCACAGCGTCCGGTGGCGAGGGACGTGATCGTGAAAAGGGCGGAGTCGGTATTTGCGCCGGTGTTGGATTCGGCGGCGTGGCCAGTGGCCGAGTTGGAGATTGGCGCGCATGGCAGCCGATTTGTGATCGCGGGGCTGCGGATTGACTGCCCGTTGGCTGGTGAGCATCAAGTGGATAACGCGCGAACGGCGGCCGCGGCGTTGAATGCGTTGAACGTGACGCCGGAACAGATTCGGGCAGGGATTGCGGCGGCGCGGTGGCCGGGGCGGTTGGAGATGGTGTCGGAGTCGCCGGAGATCTGGCTGGACGGGGCGCACAACCCATCGGGGGCGCGGGCGTTGGCGGCGTATATTGCGCGGTTTCACGCGGGCCGGCGCGTGGGGCTGATCTTTGGGGCGATGCGGGATAAGTCGGTGGAGGAGATTGCGGGCGTGTTGTTTCCGTTGGCGGACGAGTTGATCCTCACGGCGCCGAACCAGACGCGGGCGCTGCGGGCGGAGGCGATACTGGGAATGGAGCCGCATGGGAACGTACGGATCGCCGCGGACGTGCGGGCGGCGCTCGCGATGGAACGGCGTTGCGACGTGTTGTTTTTGGCGGGATCGCTGTACCTGGTAGGAGAGGCGCGGGCGATCCTCGTACAATGGTAGTTCCGCCTCCTTATGTCTTTCGCCCTCTTGCGTACTCTTTTATGGACTGATCCACTCATTGTTGTGGCGACGGCGCTTATGGGTACGTTGAACCTGTTTGCCGCAATCGGGGATAACGGCGGCGACCGCCAGTTTGTGATGGCGCGGATCTGGTCAAAGATGCTGACCCGTATCATGGGGATGCGGGTGGAGATCACGGGGCTGGAGAATCTGGAGCCGGGTCAGCACTACATATTCGCCGGGAACCACCGGAGTTATTCCGATACGCCTGCGCTGCTTTCGACGCTGCCGGGAAGTTTTCGGTTTATGGCGAAGGAAGGGCTGTTCAAGATTCCGCTGCTGGGACATCATTTGCAGTTGGCGGGACACGTGCCGGTTTCGCTGGTGAATCCGCGGGCGGCGTTGAAAAGCCTGCACCGGGCGGCTGAGATGATTCGGGGCCGGCCGGTTTCGGTGCTGATATTCCCGGAGGGGGGGCGGACGGACGGGACGTTGGAACCGTTCAAGGAAGGCGCGGCGATTATTGGGATTAAGAGCGGCGTTCCGATAGTGCCGTTTGCACTGATTGGCACGCGGGACGTGCTGCCGATGCATGGGATTGCGATTCGCGGCGGCGCGGTGAGAGTGCGTCTGGGGAAGCCGATTCAGACGACTGGATTGATCTTCAAGAACAAGACCGAATTGACATTGCAGATAAGAAATGAAGTGGCGGCGTTGCTGGGCGTGGAGCCATAGGCCTATACTCGTAGGCGATGCGTTGCCTACTTTTCTTATTTCCGGCTTTTTTCCCGCTGATGTCGCAGGAGTGGCCGCGGCCTTCCAAAGACGCCGTGATGTCGATGGAGGAATACGATCCAAAATCGTCGTTGAAGGTGCCGGAACATCCGTTGACGCGGGCGAAGTTCCCGATTATCGATTTTCACAATCATCAGCGGGGCGAGATGCCGGCGGCGCAGATGGAGAAGTTGATCGGCGAAATGGACAAGATCAACCTGCAGATCATGGTGAATCTGTCGGGCGGATATGGCGACCGGTTGAAGCGCAATGTGACGGCGATGAAGGCGAAATACAAAGACCGTTTCGCGGTGTTCGCCAATCTGAGTTTCGAGGAGATTGACGCGCCGGATTACTCGGAGCGGGTGGCGAAGCAGCTGGAGGCGGACTTCCAGAACGGCGCGCAGGGTTTGAAGTTTTTTAAAAACTTTGGAATGGACTTAAGCGATAAAAGCGGAGTGCGTGTGGAGATCGACGATCCTCGCTTTGATAAGGCGTTTGAGGTTTGCGCGAAGTATAAGATGCCGGTGATGATCCATACGGCGGAACCGAAGGCGTTCTTTATGCCGTGGGATAAGAACAACGAGCGATGGCTGGAGTTGAAACAGTTTCCGAGCCGGTACCGGCCGGGTGATAAGTATCCGGGTTGGGAAGTGTTGATGGGGGAGTTGTACCGGCGAATTGAGCGGCATCCGAAAGTGACGTTTGTGAATGCGCATTTGGGTTGGCTGGGAGCGGATTTGGGCCAATTGGGGGCATTGATGGACAAGATGCCGAATATGATGACGGAGATCGGGGCGGTGCTGTATGACTTGGGTCGCCAGCCGCGGTTCGCTCGTAAGTGGTTTATCAAGTATCAGGACCGCGTGTTATTCGGGAAAGATACCTGGGAGCCGAGTGAGTATCATTACTACTTCCGCGTGTTAGAAACAGATGACGAATATTTTGACTATTACCGGAAGCGGCACGCGTTTTGGAAGATGTACGGGTTGGACTTACCGGATGAAGTGTTGAAGAAGTTGTATTATCAGAACGCCCTGCGGATTATTCCGGGGTTGGATGGAGCTAAGTTTCCGAAGTGAGCCCCCACGCTTCCCGCCGCCGCTTTTTGCAACTGCTCGCCGGATCGGCGGCGCTCCCCGCCCAAGGCGCGCCGCCGCCGAACATTGTGTTTATAATGGCCGACGACCTGGGGTACGGCGATCTGGGATGCTATGGCCAGAAGATCATTCAGACGCCGAACATTGATCGTCTGGCGGCGGAGGGCATCCGGTTTACCGACGCCTATGCCGGCTGCACCGTGTGCGCGCCGTCGCGGTCCGTGTTGATGACGGGCAAGCACATGGGCCACACGTCGGTCCGCGCCAATACGGGCGGCGTTCCGCTGCTGGCCGAGGACGTGACGGTGGCGGAAGTGTTGAAACAGGCTGGGTACATGACCGGCGCATTCGGCAAGTGGGGCATTGGCGATATCGGTTCCGACGGCGTGCCGTGGAAGCAGGGGTTTGATACGTACTACGGCTATTTGCACCAGATACACGCGCACAATCAATATCCGGGTTTTCTCTTCTCCAATGACGATGTGAGGCCGTTCCCGCAAAACCTTGGCGGGTACAAAGAAATGTACGGGAACGACTTGATTACCAGTATGGCGACCGGGTTTCTGCGCGAGGCAGGGTCGAAGAAAAAGCCGTTTTTTTTGTACCTGGCTCTGACTCTGCCGCACTTGGAACTCCTGGTGCCCACCGACTCCATGCAGCCCTACGACAAGACGGTTGTCGAAGACGGGCCGTACCGCGACCTGCGCAATCACTACTCGACCCAGGGCAAGCCGCGCACCTCGTATGCGGGAATGGTTTCGCGCGTCGACCGGTATGTGGGGACGTTGATGGAGACTGCTAAAGAACTGGGGCTGGAAGACAATACGATCTTCTTTTTCTGCAGCGACAACGGCACGGCGACGCCGCTTTGGAACGACAAAGGCTACTTCAACAGCGCGGGCCCTTTCCGGGGACACAAGACGACGATGTACGAGGGCGGCATTCGGACGCCGATGATCGCCCGGTGGAAGGGGCGCGTGAAACCTGGCGTCAGCAACCTGCCATGGTACTTTGCCGATGTGCTGCCCACGCTGGCGGAACTGGCTGGCACCGTGGCGCCGACCGGCTTGGATGGGATCTCGATTGTGCCGGCCTTGCTTGGGAAGAGCGCGCAGAAGAAGCATGACTACATGTACTGGGAGCTGCCCAAATACAACAAAGCCGCCGGCACCTTCGCCGACGAGACGCCGATGCAGGCGGTGCGCATGGGCAACTGGAAGGGCGTGCGTCCAAAGGCGGGGGGCGCGTTGGAGCTTTACGATCTGGCGAAAGATATCGGCGAGAAGACGGATGTCGCGGCGAAGTTCCCGGCGGTGGTGAAAAAGCTGGAAGCGATCTGCAAGACGGCGCGGCACGCTCCCCGCCCACAGAAGGATATTCCGAATCCGCATTTTCCGGGTTAGGAAAGTTTAGGGAACTCTAGCGGGCGCGGCTTCGCAGGTAATCTCAACCATGCTGCCGGGTGCTTAAACGTTTCGGGGATTCTAGCCGAAAACACTCCCTGGCGGCGAGTGGCTCGGAAACGGCGTGCGTGATACCGCTTTCGAACGCCATTCGCGATTGGCGCGGGAGTCGCAACAGATGATCGACGGTGCCGGTGCCGCCATCGCCGACTGGCGTTCCTCGACGAAGACCGATGAACCAGCCGACACAGAATTGCGTACGTTCCACGCCGCCTTCGATTCGGTGCCGTGGAGCGAAGTTACCGATACGCTGGATCCCGGCGCTCGCCGCAGTCGTCGATCAGACTTCGGCTGGACAGGAGGATCTTCTGCTGGCCTATGCGGCTGGATCAGCGCGATCTGGCTCCCGGTGAACAGCAATTTTTGCTGATGCTGACCACACGCGGTTTGGCGACCCAAGTGGATTCCG
>SHUN01000184.1 GCA_009697495.1 Bryobacterales bacterium
AACATCTCCGCCGCGCCCGGCGTTCGCAACGGCCGCACCAGCCGAAAGCCCTGAAACTGCGCGTCGGTCAAATACCAGATGCTTTTCGGCAACTGCGGATCCTGCATCTTCCACGAAGCGTCGGAACCCAGGCGCGCTCCGCAACGCAGCCGCGACGCGTCATCGCTCCATCCGCCGCCCCTGGAAACATGCGGATACGGCATTGTCGACGGTACATATCCCTCCGGCGGCAAGGCCCGCGCATACGCGCTTGGGTCGTACTGATCCACGGTCCATTCCGCGACGTTCCCTAATAAGTCGTACAGCCCAAACGCGTTCGGCTTCTTCTTGCCGATCAACTGATACTGATCCTTCGAATTCCCCGCGTGCCAGGCGTTGTCACCCAGATTTCCTTCCTCCGTCTTGCCCGCGCGGCAGGCATATTCCCACTCCGCCTCCGTCGGCAGCCGGTAGAAATGGCCCGTCTTCGCCGATAGCCATTGGGCATACTTGTTGGCCGCGTGCTGGGTCATGCTGATTGCCGGAAACCCATTGATCCCCATCCCGAAACTCATCTCTACATACGGCTTCGTCGGCCGGCTGATGGCATCCAACGATGGGTCCGCTCCCAAAGCTTCATTTGCCAGATTTTGAAACATAAAGAACCGGTACTCATCCCATGTCACTTCATACTTCCCCATCCAAAACGGTTCGACCTTCAGCTTCCGTAGGGGCCGCTCGTCCGCCGATCCGCCTTGCGCGGTACCCATCACGAACTCGCCCGCCGGTATCGGGAGCATTTCGTAACTCACCACCGTGTTCGGAATCGTATTCTTGTAAGGAACAAAGTCGTTGACCTTGCCGACACGCCCCGCGATTTTCTGTGCCAAAGCCAGATCGTCCTTGGCCTTCACGGCCGCCTTTCCGATCTCCAGATTCGCCGGCCAGACAGCCCCGGCCGCAAGCCACTGCCGCACCAGTAAACGTTCCGCCGCCGACACCTGCGGCCCGCCCGGCGGCATGGCCAGCGGTTGCCCCGGCGCTGTCTCCATGGTTCGCAACAACGGACTCTTATCCGGATCCCCCGCGACAATCGCCCGCGCCGCGTTCGCCCGCGTGTTGAGCTTCAAACCGCCCAAGCCCCGCTCCGCCCCATGGCACCCGGAGCAGTGCTGCTCGATGATCGGCCGCACGTGCGTCGCAAAGTCAGCCTGCCCAAAGGCGGCTCCGGCGCACATGGCGAAAAACAGCGGAATGCGCATGATGTTACCTTCAGGATAGATCATGCTCCGCCGGCGCTGGCTACGGCTGCTCGCTCAACTTCGAGTCGACGTCAACCTCCCGTTCTCCGTGCGCGACTTGAGCGGCAGCTTAGTACTCACCCTGACAAAGGACGACATCGAAGTCCTCGAAGACGGCGTCCCCCAAAGGATCAAGCGCTTCTCCCAGGGCGGTGAAAGCGCCCTCTCGCTCGGCCTGCTCGCCGACGCGATCGTTCATTCCACCGATGAACTTTTAGCCAACGCGGACACCGGCCGCCGGGCTTTCATCGTGTTCTCCCGACGGCGAGGACAACGCCATCGAGGCCGCCCAACGCGCCGGCGTCATCGTCTTTTGCGTCCGCTACACCGAGTTGAGAAACGGAAAGTGGAACGCACGTAACAAGTACGGACGCGATCGCCAGGGAAACGGGTGGCCTGGATTTTGACGCCACCGATGCTGATGACCCGAAGGCCCAATTCCGGCAGATCGCCGCCATCCTCCGGGCGTCGTACGATTTGGGCTATCACTCGTCCAACACGCCTGACGAAAGTTTTCGAAAGATTCAGGACCGCGCAAGGTGCCCTGGACTAAACTTTCGCCACAAGGCCGGGTACTTGCCCGCGAAAACTAGTTATTATTCTTATGTGATCCGCCGCTTCTACGTTCATAACTATCGCTGCCTGGAAAACTTCGAGTTGCCAGTAGCCGGGCTGAGTTCCGTACTCCTGATCGGAGACAACGGCTCCGGCAAATCGACGGTGGGACTGGCCCTCGAAGTCCTTCAGCGAATTGCCCGTGGAACAAGTAGAGTGGGCAGCCTGGTCACTCCCAAAGATTTCTCTCGCGGGCAAAATGACGTTCCTGTCCGCTTTGAGATCGAAGCCGTCATCAACGAAATGAACTATGGCTACCAGATTGCCTTCGAGCTTCCCGAAGGCTTCAAGGAACTTCGGGTTCTGGAGGAACGATTCACCGTTAACGGGACTCCCGTGTATACGCGCGATCGAGCGGAGGTAATTCTCACCGGAATTCACAGGGGCCACGCCGAGGATTCCGCATTTAGTCTCGATTGGCACTCAGCAGCCTTGCCGATCATACAGGAACGGTCCGCGAACGACCCATTATTCATCTTCAAGCAATGGCTCGGACGACTATTGATTCTCCGTCCCGTCCCAGTCCTGATCGGAGGCGAATCCAGCCGGGAAACGCTGGAGCTTCTCCCCACGGGCGTCAATTTTGGCGATTGGTTTTCAGGTATTTTGGCGTTCGCGCCGGCGGCGTATGCAGGAATTGACAAGTACCTAAAACAGGTGATGCCCGATTTCCGGGAAATCCGAAATCCAGCAACCGGGACGGCCTCCCGAGCGCTGGAAGTCAGCTTCTCGACTGACCAGGGCACTGTGACGATTCCCTTCGAAGATCTGTCCGACGGCGAGAAGTGCATCATCATTTCCGCGCTCGTTATAGCGGCCAATGATGCTTACGGACCTTTGGTCTGCTTTTGGGACGAGCCTGACAACCATCTTGCGCTGAAGGAAGTAGGCCATTTTACGATGGCGCTCCGCAAGGCATTCAAGAAAGGCGGCCAATTTATTGCAACTTCTCACAACCCCGAAGCGATACGCAGCTTTTCCGCCGAAAACACGCTCTATCTCTATCGAAACAGCCATTTGGAACCCACCATCGTACGAAGACTCGACGATTTACAGGTGAATGGAGACTTGGTGAACGCGCTAATTCGAGGCGACGTCGAGCCATGAAGGCGAACAGGCATCGACCTCACCTTCACATACTCCCGGAAGACGACGCGAACCGGCAAATTGCCAAAGGATTTGCATCGCATGTTTCTGTGAAAGACGTGAAGATGCAAGTACTGCCGGAAGCTCACGGTTGGGGCCGAGTGTTGGATGAGTTCGACGCGACCCACAGCCGCGAATTGAAAAAATATCCAAATCGCTTTCTGGTCCTGCTGATCGATTTCGATGAGGATGGAGCACGACGTCAACTGGTTCAATCAAGGATCCCGGCGGATTTGCTGGAGAGAGTATTTGTCATTGGCGTCTGGTCAGAGCCTGAACGCCTGAAGAGCCAACTCGGCTCGTATGAAACCATTGGAAACGCATTAGCCGAGGACTGCTTCCGCGACACAAATACCACCTGGTCCCACTCCCTCCTCGAGCACAACACCGCCGAACTCGTACGCCTCCGCGAACAAGTCCGCCCCTTCCTCTTCGAAGTTACTTAAACGAACCGCGTTTTTCCCGGCTGCGCCAACGGCGGCACTTCCCATTTCCCGTTCCAGTTGAGTGTCTCCGGCGCCAGCCGCTCCTGCGAATTCATCGCCTGTTCCCAAGTGATCTGCTGGCCGGTATAGGCCGCCATCCGGCCCATGATCCCCATCAGTGTCGACGAACACATCCGGTCGCCGTCATTCATCACTTCGCCCTTCCGGATCGCCTGGAACAACAGGTCATGCTCGCGCTGGTACATGTCGTACTTCTGGCCGCTGAAGGTCCAGGGGTTCTCGCCCACAATGCGCGGGTTCGGCCCCTTCCCGATAATCGCTTGCCCCTTTGTGCCCATGATGTAGTCGGCGTTCTCGTTGTAGCAGCCTTCAATCTGCCGGGTCGCCACGGTCGCCCGCACCCCGTTCGGCCACACGTAATTGACTTCGAAGTGGTCAAAGATGTTCCCGCCCTCGGCTGGAATCGCGCGCCCGCCCACGGCCACGCAACTCGCCGGCGGCGCGTCCTTAAATGCCCATGCCACCTTATCCACGCTGTGGATGGCCTGCTCCACCAGCGAATCCCCGCACGTCCAAGTGAAGTTGTACCAGTTCCGGATCTGCCATTCGATGTCGGACATCCCCGCCGGTCGTGTACTCGCCGGCGGCATCGGCTTCACCGGATTCGTATAGTAAGTGGCGTAGTAATTCACCAGGTCGCCAATGTCGCCCTTATTTACACGGTCAAATGTCTCCAGGATGTAATTCGAATATCTCCAGCAAAAACCCGCCACTAAGTTGAGCTTCTTCTCTTTCGCCATCTTCACGGTTTCCATCACGTGCCGCAGTCCGGGCCCGTCAACCGCCATCGGCTTCTCGCAGAACACGTGCTTGCCCTTCTCAATGGCGTAGCGCAACTGCTCCGGGCGGAATCCGGGCGGCGTGGCCAGCAGCACGACGTCAATATCGGAGTCAATCAGCTTTTTGTAAGCGTCGAGGCCGACATACATGTTGGCCGTCTCCACCGTCACTTTGTCTTTGTGGATCCGCTTCAGCCGGTCCACGGATTCATCGATCCGCTCCTGAAACACATCCGCCATCGCCGTCAGATTGGAGAAGTCATCCGCTTTCAGCGCTTGCGCCGCCGCGCCAGAGCCGCGCCCGCCGCAGCCTACCAGGCCGATTTTGATCGCTTTGCTGCCCTGCATCGCGTTCAAAAGCGCCGGCGCGCCGAGCGTCAACGCGCCCGCCTGCAGAAACTCGCGGCGGCCATTTCGATTCATCATGGAAAACTCCTCTTTACGGAACTCCTATCGTATCGTATGCCGTCGATTCCCTCGTAGCGCAGCGCCCTTACCGGGTCCACGCGGGCCGCCCGGTGTGCTGGAATCCAGTCCGCGATGAGCGCGGTCGCCGAAAGTGCCAGAACCTCGGCAGCCGGTTGACGCCCTTGGCTTTCTCGACACATTGCTCCCGCGCTTTGGGCGAGGCGTTTGCGGCCATTGGCGGTCAGGCGGTAAAAGCGCGCCTTCCGGCTTGCCGGCAGCGGCCCCTCCATTTCCAGCCGGCGCAGCGCCGGGTAGAGAGCCCCCTCCTCTACCGAGAGCAGGCCTCCGGAGACGGTTTGAATGTGCATAGTGATGCCGAAAGCGTGGTTGGGCCCGGCCTCCGTATGTCCCTCAGCCGGCTCCCCTGGCACGCTAGGGGAGCCGGCGGCAACGGTATACTTCAGTTTGCATATGGTTAAGAACTTCATGGATCTGAGCGGCAAGGTGGCCGTGGTGATGGGCGGAACGTCCGGTATCGGCGCAATGATGGCGCTGGGGCTGGCCGAGGCGGGTGCGGACGTGGTTCCCACCGGTCGCCGGCAGGCTGAATTGGACGCCGTTTGCGACAAAGTGGAAGCCGCCGGGCGAAGGACCGTTCGCAGGACTTGTGACGTGCAGAATCGCCAGTCGATTGACGCGCTTCGCGATGAGGTATTGGCCACTCTGGGGCGCGTCGACATCCTGCTGAACGCGGCCGGCATTACGTTTCGGAAGCCGACCAAGGATGTCGCCGAAGCGGATTGGAACCGGTTGATGGACATCAATGTCACCGGAACTTTGCGGGCGTGCCAGTCGTTTTATGAGCCGTTGAAGGCGTCGGGCGCGGGGCGGATTGTGAACATCGCGTCGTTGAGCTCCTACGTCGGATTGTTGGAAGTGACGGCTTACGGAACGTCGAAGGCGGCGGTATTGCAGTTGACCCGGCAGTTGGCGGTGGAATGGGCGAAAGAGGGGATCAACGTGAATGCGATCGCGCCGGGCGTGTTTCGGACGGAGCTGAACGCGGCGCTGCTCGACGGCACCGAGCGCGGAAAAGAGTTTTTGATGCGGACCCCGATGAAGCGGTTTGGCCAGCGGGAAGAGCTGGTTGGCGCGGCGTTGTTGCTGGCTTCGCCGGCGGCATCCTACATCACCGGGCAGTGCATTGCGGTGGACGGCGGCTTCCTTTCGAGCGGCGTCAATCAGTAGTTTTTTCCGATGTGAGCGCTTTGGGGAGCGGGAATCGCGATGTGAAGTGAGCGGAGGCACAAGATTCCAAATCACCTCAGGATTGGTGCCTTCTTTATGGGCACCCTGCTGTCGGGCGTCCTGGTGATCTCCGCTTCGCCATTTGCCGTTGGCGCTTCGCTGGTGTTGCTCGCGTCGGCGCTGTTGAGGAACGTTGGGGACGACTCGGGTTAGACGTCGCTATTTGCGCGCGGCGCGGTAGCGCGTGTCGTAGCCCGGCATTAAGCTGCCGATCCCCGCGCCGACCATGGCAGAGACGGCCGCGACACCAACGAGGATAGTAAC
>SHUN01000185.1 GCA_009697495.1 Bryobacterales bacterium
TGGGGCCATCGGGAAGGACTGCAAATTCGCCGGGCAGGGATGGCTGATCCGGAGCACCCACTCCTTGGCGGGGCCATTGGCTGTATTCGGTCGCGAGGGTCCAACGCCGCTCGATGTGTTTCTTGTTGAACTCGTGGCGGGAGGTGAGTTCCTTCCCGGACCTGTTCAGCCAGGCCTGCAACTCCGCGTCGGTGCCCGAGAGCGGGAACAACGGATTCAGCCAGTCCAGTGACGCGGCCGTGCGCACCGCAAGCGGGATGCGGCTGATCTGGCCGGGTACTTCGGAACGCCATCGGCGCGCGAGTTCCGCGCGGATCTGCGGCTTCAGCGCCGCGAGTTTGTCGCGATGGAGGTTCAGGACTTCGGGCGAATCAATGGCGGACTGCGTGGGGCGGGCCGCGGCGATGATGCCGAACAGCGCGTAGTAATCCTTTTGCGAGATGGCGTCGAACTTGTGGTCATGACAGCGGGCGCAGGAAATGGTGAGGCCCTGGAAGGCTTTGGAGAAAACGTCCACTTGGTTGTCGGTCCATTTGATGCGGTCCTCCCAGGGGTCGACAGGCTGGAAGCCGTGCTCGACCATGCGCCAGTGCGCGAGGGCGAGGCGGGACTCGTTAATATGTTCCTTCGCATTTACGCGGGGATCGGGGAGTAAGTCGCCGGCTACGTGTTCGCGGATTAGCTGGCTGTAGGGAACGTCTTGATTGAAGGCGCGGATGAGGTAGTCGCGGTAGCGCCAGGCGTCGGGCGTGTCGGGATCTCCTTCCGAGCCGTGGGATTCGCTGTAGCGGATGATGTCCATCCAGCGGCGGGCCATGCGCTCGCCATATTGGGGCGAATTTAGAAGGCGATCGACGACGCGTTCGAAGGAGCGGTGTTTAGCGAAGTCTTGGATTTCGGCGGGAGTGGCCGGGAGGCCGGTGAGGTCAAAGGTGATACGGCGGAGGAGCGTTGCGAGGTCCGCTGGACCGGTGGTAGCGGCGAGTTGGCGGGCAGGCCAAGGCACGGCGCGAATCGGCTGCCAAGCCCAGTGTTCCTCAAGTCGCGCAGCGAGATCGAAACCGGCCGGCGCGGCACTGCCCGCGGGCCACGGCGCGCCCATGCCAATCCACCGTTCGAGCATCGCGATTTCCTGTGCCGGGAGCGGACCGGTGGGGGGCATGCGAACACGGCCAGCCTCACCGCGGAGGGCTTGGATGAGCTTGTCTCTTACCGAGAGCGCGCCCGCCGCCGTGTCCAAACGGAGCCCGGCAAACGCGGCCTTCGGACCGTGGCAGGAATGACAGCGCGCGGCCAGCAGGGGGCGTACATCGCGCTCGAAGAAATCGGTCTTTTCGTCGGCCAACGCGAGGGCCGCGGCCAGAGCGGCGATTAGTGTAATGCGGGCGGGCATAGGCCGATGGCTGGTAGCTTATCATGACGGAAGGCTCGCGCTCTTGGCATTCCTACCCGTCCTGCAAAAGGACCCGCACGAATTCAATAATTTGTGGGATGAACCGAAACATCTTTCCCTGCGCATAGAGCTGACGAAGAGCCTGTTCGATGCGGTGATGCTCACCACGGATCCGGGGCAAAAACGCATCGGGCCAATGTGACGTCTGTTGCCCTCGGGTCGCCTCCCGGGTCAGGCAGATTAAACAACAAGAGCGGAGACTGTAGTTCTCGCAAACCTCGAAGCTGCTGATCAATTTGGGGGTTGCCTCCCTTCTTTCGATTCCCATGTCCGTCATTTTTCGGTGGTCCTTACTACGGCTTTCGTGGCCGTGAGATCCTCGCCAAACTGCATCACCTTGCAAGGCTCGCATTATTCTCAAGCGACCGTCGGGCTCAACGTCGCTGTGAACCCAGTTCAGTTACTATCTGCACGGGTGTCCGTGCAGACAATAACTGAACATCACCCAAGGTGTGAGGGACGACGGATTATCTCGAAAGCCGACGTCGGCGGACTCCATCATCGGTACGAGCGCCGCGTCGCATAAAGGCATCTTCGGCGCGTTCCATCCGTATCGGCCTGTGCCCTTGCGCGGCCCGATTGACCGGGACCGAGGCCGCGCCCTGAGCCTATTGGCTTCGCGGAAAGAGTATTGCCAGCCGACGACGCCGGGCGAGTGAAGTCCAAAGGCTCTCCCTCAAAGCCCCCCAAAGGCTGTGAATCCCGGCCGATCAGACGTTAAGATGAGGTTTCCGAGAACGACAATCGTATTGACCGCCATGCGATTAGCCGCCACTCCGCAATCAAGTCCCTTGAGGACACATTCGTCTGGATCCGCGTGTCCGTGAAGGGGACGCCGGGTCATTTCAGCTTCAGCGCCGCGGCGATCGCTTTCCACTCGGTGAGACTGAAGTTGTGGCGGCTGTCGTTCATGGCGGCGAAGATGCCGCTGGACGAGATGTCGATGCCGTCCGTACTGCTGGTGCCGACCCGAAAAAGGCCGAGCTCCTTCAGTGTGTCGCGGGCGAAAACATGGAACTCCGAGTTAGCCCTCTGCTGGTCGGTGGCGACGATGTAGCCGCGGTGAATAGCAATGCCTTCGCGGTCGCCTTTCCAGCCGGTGGTTCCGAAAAGGGCCAGTTCCTTAGCCGCGTCCGGGTGGGCCGGGTTGGCATAATACTTGCGAATGCCCGCGCCTTCATCGGAGTAGTAGACGTGCTCGCGCTCGGGGTCGATGGCGACGGCTTCGATCTCTTTGGCGCCGCTGAAGTTGCCGAACTCACGGACCTTTACGGCGGTGAGTTTGCCGGCGGTGTCCGCGCTGATTCGGTACTGCCACAGATAGCCGCCGCTGGGGCCGGTCTTGCGGCTGACGATGGCGAAGAGCGCCTTGTCCGACCGGCGGGTATAGAGGGCAACGCCCATCGGCTGATCGAAGACCGGCAACGCGGCGAGGTCCTTCAGGCCGGCGCCGGGGACGATTTCGAAGACGCGGAGCTGATTCTTGTTTCGCTCCGTAACGACGGCGACATCGACTTTGCGGTTGCCGATCCGCAGTCCGTAGGCAACGTCGATGTTATTCGGCCGATCCATATTCGGGACGCGCTGGAGGCGTGTCCCGTCCAGGCGGTAGACGGCGATGGCGCCATCGGGGGCGGCCATCTTGACGGTACCGAAGAGGAGGCTTTCAGCGGGGTGTTTCTTGTTGACCCAGAAGGCGGGGTCGTCGGTTTGATGCGGCTCCGAGGGCGTCTCGCGCAGCGCCTGGACATCGGCCTGCGCGAGCAAACCCGCAGTGAGGAGAAACGGCAGCACTAGAAGTGCAGCCGTAACATGAACTGGAGCTGCCGGGAGGTGCCGGTGCCGGTGGCACCATCGTTGGCTGTCGTCAGGATGGTCCCGAATGTCGAGCTATTACGGGCGTTGACGGGGTTGCCGTACTGGGCGCGGTTGAAGAGGTTGAACATCTCGGTGCGGAAGTCCAGGCGGACGGACTCGGTGACGCGGAAATTCTTGGAGATACCGGCGTCGGCCTGCAACAGGCCGGGTCCGCGGTAGGCGTTGCGGCCGGAATTGCCATAAGTATTGTTGGCGGGCAGGGCGAAGGCGGCGGGGTTGAGCCAGAGGGCGGGCCCTTTGTTGGCGGCGTAGACGTCGCCGCCAATGTAATCGGCCCGCTGACTCTGCGTTTGTCCGGAGGGGACGGTGGCCGCGGCGCGGGCGATGCTGACCGAGAAAGGCGCGCCGGTGCGGGCGGTGAAGATGCCGCTCAAGTCCCAGCCGCCGTACCACTGATTGCGGGCGAAGGGAAGCCGGTAGACCGTGTTGGAGGTAAAGGTGTGACGGATGTCGTAATCGGCATCACCGCGGTCACAGGCGCGGCAGCCGATGTTTTGAATCTGGCCGCCTTCGCCGGAACCGGCATTGTCACTGATGGCATGGCCCCACATGTATTGCGCCTGGAAAAGGAAGCCTTTGGAAAACGACCGCGTGAGGGACGACTGCAGGCCATTGAAATACGTATTGCCGTCGAAGCGTTTTTCGTCGACTTGGCCGAAGGCGGTGAGAGGGCGCCGGCGGGTGACGGGATCGAGCGTGTTGACGTAGGTGCGGGTGAGCTGATTGCGGCCAACATTGCCGACGTAAGCGACCTGGGCTACCATGCCGCCGGGCAACTGGTGCTGGACCGAGAGCGTCCACATGTGAGACTCCGGTTCCTTGCGGTCCCGCTGCAGGCTGCGCGGCGACTGGCCCTGCGAGCGGAGCTGAGCCAGAAACGGGGCCGGGGGATAGCTGAGGGTGGGCGCGTCAGCGGCGGAGAGCGAGAGGTTCTCCGGGAGGCTGTCGATGGCGGCGGTGACGTCGTCATTCTGACCGGGTCCGATATAACGGCCGTAGCCGGTGCGAAAGACCGTCTTCCCGCCGAGCATTTTCGGGGTCCAGGCGAGGGAGACGCGGGGCGTCACGTTGTCGTTATCGGGGAAGAACCATGGTGTGCCCGCGGGGCAGTAGCCCTGGCAGCGAACGGCGTCAAAGACACGGCCGCGACCGTAAACGTCCTTGGAAACGGTGTAGTGTTCGTAGCGAAGTCCAAGGTTCAATGTAAGTTCGGGACTGAAGCGGATTTCGTCCTGGAAATAGACGGAGGAGAAAGTCCGGCGGACACCGACGGTATCGAGGCGGCTGCCAATGGAAACGCTGTTGAGTGAGTTGCGGAGGAACGCGTCGAGACTGGCGAAGGCGACGCTGGTGGCAGGGCCGTTGCCAACGTTTAACTGAATGCGGCGGATCTCGCCGCCGATTTTAATCGTGTGCCGGCCTCGAATCCAGGAGAGGTTGTCGACGATGGAGTACGCGTTGGGTTTTTCGATAATATAGCTGGTCGGTTGCGTCGAGGTGAAGCCGGGAATGGCGACGCCTTCGGGGATGCGGCCGACGTCGTTGCGGGTCAGCGCGGAACGGTTAAAGCCCAGCTTGACTTCGTTGACCATCGCGGGGGTCCAGACCTGCTGCCACTGGGCGGTGATGTTGGTGGGGCGGATGCTGGAATCGCGGGTTTCCATGAGCCCGTTGCGAATCTGGCTGATGAGTCCGTCGGTCATGGCGACGCGGAAGAAGAGGCTGTGCCTGTCGTTGATGCGATGATCGACGCGCGCCATGCCGCTATGTTCGTTGCGCTTTTCGGGAGTTTCGGCGATGAGGTGATCTACGTTGGCATTGGCGCTGGGGGCGGTGCCGGCGGGATAGAGCTTGACGAGGCTTTGGAGCGCTGCCGGGGTACGCTGGCGGAAGGCGGCGCTGGGAACCAGACCGTCGGCGCGAGAGATCGTCAAGCGCTGGAACAGGCTTTCCCAGTTGGCGAAGAAGAACGTCTTGTCTTTGGCGATGGGGCCGCCGAGGTTACCGCCGAACTGATTGAGACCGAAAGGGGGCGGGTTGGCGCCGTCGAAGGGGCGCCGGGCGTCGAGAGAGGAGTTACGGAAGAATTCGTAGGCGGATCCGTGAAATTGATTGGTGCCGGTTTTGGAGACCAGGTTGATCTGCGCCCCGCCGCCGGTGCCTCCTTCGGCGGTGAATGGAAGGGAGTTGACACGGAATTCCGCGATGGAATCGGTGGAGATAACGAGGCGGAGGTTGCCCTCCTGGCGGGGGTCCTTGATGCCGGTGGCGTCAACTCCGTCGAAGGTCCAATTGTTGTCATCGCGCGGGCGGCCGAAGAATCGAATGGAATTCTGATTGCCTTCGCCGATGTTGACGGCGCCGGGGGCGAGCATCATTAGCGCCGCCCAGTGGCGCCCGTTTAGCGGAATGTTCTTAATCTGCTGTTCGCCGATCACTGTACCGATTTCGGCGTTTTTCTGCTCCAGGGGAGTCACATCAGCGGACACTTCCACAGCGGTGGAAACGGCGCCGACGACGAGTTGAGCGTCGAGGGTCCGGGACTGGCCGACAGCCAGGACCACTCTGTCGAACCTGGCGGTATTAAAGCCGGGTTTGGAGATAGAGATCGTGTAGGCCCCGACCGGGAGGCCAGGGAGTTGGTAGGCGCCGGATTGCGAAGTGATGGTATCGCGGCGGAAACCGGTGGCAGCCGATCCGATGGAGACTTTGGCCCCGCCAATGTTGGCACCGGAGGGGTCGGAGACGGCGCCGCTGAGGGTGGCGCGGTCGACCTGCCCCCAGGAAACGGCGGCTGCGCAGAAGGAAAGCGAAAGTAGTCGGACCAAGGCTTGACGCATGTCAACTTCCAGGGTAGGCCGCTATAACTACAGGATTTTGACGATTGGGTTACGATTCCGTGACATAGGCCGGCTCGCAGCATGCCAACTTCCAAACCGCTACACTATCAGGCAAATTCAGCCCCCCC
>SHUN01000186.1 GCA_009697495.1 Bryobacterales bacterium
GAAAGCCGCGAAGCTCTCCCACCCAGCCCTCGTTCCGATTTTTGCGCGCGGAAAAACCGCGCTGGGGAACATGCGTTGCGCCTACATCGTGATGGAGCGAGCCGACGAAAACCTCGCGGATGTACTCGCGGAACGGTCACTCACCCCCACCGAAACGCGGGACATGCTTCTCCCCCTGCTGGGCGCCCTCCAGTATCTGAATGCCAACGGCTTCGCCCATGGCGAATTAAAACCGGCGAACATCATGGCGTTCGGAGAACAGCTCAAACTTTCCAGCGATAGCCTTGTGCCCGGAGGGGATTCCGCCTCTGAATCCCTCGCCATCCAAGTCCTGTTACGGCAAGTGCTCGGCGCCGGTGAGAAGGCTCAACTGCCCGGCCCTTTCGCCGAGATCGTTAGCAACTGCTCGAGTCCGGATCCAGCGGTCCGCTGGAATCTAATGCGGATCGAGGCATGCTTGCGTGGCGATCCTGCGCCGGTCGCGCCATCGAGTTCACGGACAATCTGGTGGAGCCTCGCCGCCGCCGCGGCCGTGATCCTCTTTCTGATTGCGATCTGGCCTTCAAAAGACAACAACGCCGGTTCGCCGGAGCCGGTGAAAAAGGCACATCCGGCGCCGCCCGCCCCGATCAGCAAGCCGTCCGCGGCAACCAAGCCGGAAGCCGAGCCGGTGCAACCCCCGGCCCCCGTCGCCCGTACCAAGGCGTCCGCCGAGCAACGGCCCGCAACGATGGACGGGATTACCCAGGTGTTGCCGGAAATCCCGCCAGCAGCCCGCAACACGATAAATGGACGAGTGCGGATCAGCGTCCGCGTCCGCGTTGATAGCCAGGGCAACGTGAACCAGACGACGCCGGAAGCCCCGCCAGCCAGCAAGTATTTCACCGATCGCGCCCTCGTCGCGGCGCGAGCCTGGAAGTTTCCATCGGGAAACTCGCCACAGGACTGGCTGCTGCGCTTTGAGCTGACGCGCGAACAGAATCGCGTTTCCCTGGCGAAGGTCGTGAATTAACCGGGAACCTCGCCGGCAGCGGCCGCTCTTCGGAACCGGAATCTTTCAGCCGACACCCCCAGAGGGATTGGGCAAGCGATGAGCAATTTGCCCGCAGCCGCCATTCCCCGACACGAAGTGACTTCGAGATTCGGGCAGGCGGGGCCATTGACCCAAACCCCGCACCTACGGAAACAACACTTCCCGCGCCTCATTCGCCACCAGCATACATCGCCCGTTATGCCCGCAATTGGGCACGGGAACCAATCGGTGCTTGGCGCCAAACTTCGTGGTGATATACGCGAAATAGTCCGTACCGCGCTGCAACCGGTTCGGACCCTGCGCCATCGCCCCGCACGTTGAGTCAAACCCAAACTGCGGCGTCGTATCGTACCCGCCCAACAGGTACACCACATCACGCCGAACCAAATTCGCGCGCATGAATTCATCAGCGATCACCGCCGCGTAACCCGTCCGATTCTCCATCCCGTACTTCCAGTCGTTAAATCCGGAACAACCCTGCGTTGGACCCGGCCGCGTCTCGTCCAAATACAGATAACTCGACGGATTCGAGATCACGTAACGCACCGAAACGCCCGCCGGATCCAACTTCGAAGCCGCCGCGTACCGGCTCAAAAACTGCCCGCCGGCCGAGTGCCCCATCAACACCACATGCGTCAACCGCGGATACCGCTTCTTGTCCGCGAACCGCCGTATCAATTCATCCATTACGTCAAACGTAGTCACCGAAGCCACGCCCACGCCCGGCCCGCCGCCCCGCCAATCGTCACCGATACAGGAGAAGCCAATTTCCCCCGGCGCCAGCTTGTCATCGCAGTTTCGAGATCCCGTCCCCGCAAACCGCGGAGCCACCACAACAGTCTCCTCCAACGCGCCCGTCAAATACGCCCCCGCCATCCCCGAAGGGAAATAGTCATCCGCGTTTCGGCCCGCGCCGTGAATCACGATCAGCGCCCGCCGGGCCTTCGCATGGCCCTTCCGCAGCGGATGCGACCGGTACATCATCACGGACCGCCCCCCGCCCATCGGCAGCGGCTCCACGCACGCCGCCGTTCCCTGCGAACACGGCTCCGCCATCGCCACTCCGGCCACTATCAGCAACGACAAGCGAACCATACACGCTCCTATCGCAACAGATCTTCCAACTGAATCCGTGTGTCCGTCTTGGCGTCCCGATACTTCACAATCACCGGCGTGTAAATCGAAATGCCCCAGTCCTTGCCGTGCCCGCTGGTAACAGCGCGCGAACCGGCAACCACCACGGCCCCTTCCGGAATCACCAGCGGCTCCTCATCCGTTGCCCGCAAAACAGTCCCGTTCACCAAATCATACACGGGCGTTGATCGATTGAGAATCGTCCCCGTCCCCAGCACCGCGCGCCGCTTCACCACGGTCCCTTCATAAACGCCGCAGTTGCCCCCCACCAAAACGTCATCCTCAATGATCACCGGCATCGCGCCCACCGGCTCCAACACGCCCCCAATCTGCACCGCCGCTGAAAGATGTACGCGCGCCCCAATCTGCGCGCAACTCCCCACCAGCGCATGCGAGTCCACCATCGTCCC
The DNA here is from genome assembly GCA_009697495.1 of Bryobacterales bacterium. GTDB lineage: Bacteria > Acidobacteriota > Terriglobia > Bryobacterales > Bryobacteraceae. The sequence goes on from SHUN01000186.1 coordinate 2,578, forward strand.
CTCGTCCACATACGCGCCGACATTGATGTACATCGGCGGCATGCAGGTCACCGACCGGCCCACAAAGCAACCATCGCGAATCGACGATCCGCCCGGCACAATCCGCACGCCATCCGTCGCGGAGAACTGCTTCACCGGATACGTCGCCTTGTCGAAGAACGGCTGCCGGGAACTGTCCACCGACATATCGACGATCGCGCCTAACCGGAACCCCAACAAAATCCCCTTCTTCACCCATCCGTTCACGCGCCATCCCGTCGCCGTCGACGCGTCCGGCGACGCCGCCCGAATCGTTCCCGCGTTCAGCGCCGCTTTGAACGACGCAAACAGCCGGAAATGCTCTTCGCCGTAAACCGCCGGCTTATTATCAAACGCCTCTTCAATCTGATCAATGAGCGACAACTGAATCTCCAATGGCCAGTAGGCCGCACTGCTCCAACACCGCGTCTATCTTCTCCCGGCTCGCCGCCGAAGGCGGCACCAGCGGCAATCGCCACACCGGTTCCAACAACCCCATCCGCGCCATCGCCCACTTCACCGGCCCCGGATTCGACTCCACAAAATTCACTTCCATCAACGGAAAATACAACCGCTGCAATGCCCGCGCCCCCGCGAAATCCCCATCCAACGCCATCCGCGCGATCTGCGACATCGGCCCCGGAATCTCGTTCGACGCCACCGAGATAACCCCGCGCCCGCCCAACGCAATCAGCGGAATCGTTATCGAATCGTCCCCGCTCAAGACCGCGAAATCCGCAGGCACGTGATACAGCACCGACGCCATCTGCGAAATATTCCCGCTCGCCTCTTTCACGCCAACTATATTGTCAATCCCCGCCAGCCGCTTCAACGTCAACGGCTCCACATTCACGCCCGTCCGCCCCTGCACGCTGTAAACCACAATCGGCAACCGCGTCGCCTCCGCCATCACCCGATAGTGCTGGTAGAGCCCTTCCTGCGTCGGCTTGTTGTAATAAGGCGTCACCGACAATAGCCCATCGGCGCCCATCGCTTCCAATTCCCTGGCCAGATCACACACTTCCTTCGTGCTGTATCCGCCGCACCCCGCCATCACCGGGACCTTCCCCTTGGCCTCTTCCAGCGTGATTTCCACCACGCGCAGATGTTCCGCATGCGTCAGCGTCGGGCTCTCGCCAGTCGTCCCGCACGGCACCAAAAAGTGAATGCCCGCCTCAATCTGCCGCCGCACCAGCGCCCGCAGACCCATTTCATCCAAACGTAAATCCTGCTGAAACGGCGTAACTATCGCCGTGCCGCATCCCTCAAACATGTGCTGCCTCCATTAAAAAAGCGTCTCGCTAAATTCGTAAAAACCCTGCTTGCCGGCAATCCATCGAGCCGCCTGCAATGCCCCCCGCGCAAACCCCTCGCGGCTTCGCGCCGTATGCCGCAGCGTGATCGTATCCGCCGCGCTGTCAAACCCGATCTCATGCGTCCCCGGCACTCGTCCCGCGCGGTTCGACGACACATCAATCTCCCGCTCATACCCGGCCCGCTTCATCTCCTCCACCAGCTTCAAGAGCGTTCCGCTGGGCGAGTCTTTCTTCGTGTCGTGATGAATCTCCCACGCCCACGAACCATACTCCGGCTGCTGAGCCAATAGCTTCGCCGCCTCCGCCGCCAGCCGGAAAAACACGTTCACTCCCACCGAAAAATTCGGACTCCAAACCGCCGCCGAATTTCCTGCCGCAACCGCCGCTTTCACACGGTCCATCTCATGCAGCCAGCCCGTCGTTCCTATCACCACCGGCACGCCAATTGCCGCCAACCGCTCCACGTTTCCCGCCGTCGCCTCCGGTGCCGTAAACTCAATCGCCGCGTCGATCCCCGCAAAATTCTCCCGCGTGATCCACGCCCCGTCCACGTTATTGTGAACGTCCAAAATCAGCGTCACCGCAAACCCATACTCCGGCGCCAATTGCTCCAGCATCCGGCCCATTTTCCCATACCCAATTAGAGCCAGTTTCATGCCTCAAACACCCTTTCATCCAGCGTCGAAAAGAACTCCGCGTGTAGCGCCTCAACCGCTGCCCGCAGGTCCGCGTCCGCCACCACAAGACTCAAATTCAGCAGCGAAGCTCCCTGCGCAATCATCCGCACATTGATCGCCCGCAGCGCGCCGAACACCCGCGCGCCCAATCCGGACGTCTCGCGAATATTATCGCCCACCAGGCAGATCAGCGACGAACTATCGTCCACTGTCACATCGGCAATCTTGCGCAACTCGCTGCAAATTTCTTCTAAATGCATCGAATTATCAATGGTCAGCGAAACGCTCACCTCCGACGTCGTCACCATATCCACCGGCGTCTGGAACCGGTCAAACACGTCGAAAATCCGCTTCAAAAATCCATGCGCCATCAGCATGCGGAGGCTCTGAATATTCACCACCACAATATTCCGCTTGCACGCAATGGACTTCACCGCGTTCCCGCACGCCACCCGCTCCGCCACGATCCGCGTCCCCTCGCTCTCCGGATTCCGCGAGTTCAAAATCAGCACCGGAATGTTCTTCTCGATTGCCGGCACCACCGTCGCCGGATGCAGGACCTTCGCTCCAAAATACGCCAGTTCAGCCGCCTCCGCGAATGAGATCATCTTCACCCGGTGCCCGCCCGGCAGGATCCGCGGATCGCACGTCAACATCCCATCGACGTCCGTCCAAATCTGTATCTCCTCCGCCCCAATTCCAGCCCCCACAATCGACGCGCTGAAGTCCGATCCGCCGCGCCCCAGCGTCGTCGTAAACCCGTCCTGCGTGGATCCGATAAAGCCGCCCATCACAACTACCTTACCCGCCAACGCCAGCGGCCGCACCCGCGCCTCCAGCTTCGCGTACGACCGCGAATACAACGGCGCAGCCTGCGTGTGCCGCCGGTCGGTCACGATCACCTCCCGCGCGTCCACATGCACCGCGTCCAACCCGGCCTTCCGGAAAGCCGCCGCCACAATCCGCGACGACAAACGCTCCCCATAACTCGAAATCAAATCCACATACTGGTCAGGTAACTCACCAATCTCCGCCAACTCATCCAGGAACGCCGACAACTCCTGAAAGTGCGCCTCAATAAAGGCGTCCTCCCCCAGCCCCGCCGCCTCGCCCAACGTATAGGCAGCCAACTCCGCCAACAGCCGCGACGCCTCCTCCCGCTCCCCGTTGCACGCCTCCGCCGCAATCGCCAACAAACGGTTCGTCGTCTTGCCCATCGCCGACACCACCACCACTGGCTGCCGGTCCAACCGTGCCGCAACAATTCCCGCAACCCTCTCCATGGCGGCCGCCGATTCCACCGACGTGCCGCCAAACTTCATGACGATCATTTACAGCAATCCCTCCGCGTGCATTAATTCGGCATTCAATACAGCGGCCCCAGCAGCCCCGCGCACCGTGTTATGACCTAGCGCGATGAACTTATAATCAAACACCGGACACTCGCGTAAACGGCCAACAAATACCGCCATTCCGCGCTCCCGTTCCACATCGCGCCGAGGCTGCGGCCGGTCCGCCTGCTCCATGTAAATCACCGGAACCGCCGGCGCGCTCGGCAGGTTCAGCAGTTGCGGCTTCCCGCGAAAAGTATCGAACGCATTCCGCACGTCAGCCAACGTTGGCTTCGATGCGAACTCCACCGAAACAGTCACCAAATGCCCGTCAACCACCGGCACCCGATTGCAATGCGCGCTCACCTTCGCCGCCA
>SHUN01000187.1 GCA_009697495.1 Bryobacterales bacterium
CCGCGCATCGGGCTCACCGCGCCCTCCAGAAATCCAATCCGCATGTGGCGGCCGCCGGGGTAGGGAAGCAGTTTCGGACCAACGACGCGCTCCGGGTCCGCCTGTGTTTCCGGCATGCCGGTGACGCGCGAAGCCTCGGCCGCGGAATAGCCGTGTTGACGCATCACGCCGCGCCAATAGGGCAGTTCCTGCTGCGTCCCTTCCACTTCCAGCGGCAACGGCAACTTGCCATCCTTCGGTTTATAACGGGCCTTCAGCATCCGGTCTTCAGGCACCGGGCCCAGATACTCGCCGACGTCTTTCAACGCCAACGTCCGGAATCCCGCGGATTTCAAATGCTCCATGTAGCGTTGGAACGCATCGGCAGGAGTGTGAACCCACGGATGAATGACATCGGGAACGCCGTGGAACTGCAGGACCACCATCTGCCCGGCGCGCGCGTTGGCGATCACTTTCTCGAAGTGCTCAAACGTCCAGTCGGGATACGCATCGCCGGTGGTGGGAATCAGCAGCGGGTGGTGTTTAAGAGGATCAAACGCGGGGCCAAGAACCATGCGGCCATACTCCACTTCGGGCTGCCCGCCGCGGCGCGCGTACTGGATCCCGTGCTCGCGCAGAACCTCCACGGCTTCCGGCCCGAACGAATTTCCGGACCACGCGAAGCTCACCGGCTTCGGCACCTTCACACGGCCGAGTTCGTAATCGACCAACGCCAATTCACCGGCCAGCCGCGACGCCGCGCGAGGCGTCGAAAAATCTCCATGTGTCCAGGAATGATTACCTATTTCGAACCCCATCCCGTGCAATTCGGCCACATCCTGCCAGGAGAGGAAATGCTTTGTGTCCTCCATCCATCGATGCGTAATGAAAAACGTCGCGTTGAAGCCCAGCTTTTTCAACAACGGGCCAACGATCGTCCGATGCGATTTCACTGCGTCGTCGAACGTCAGCACCACCGTCTTCTCCGGTATGGCGCGCGCCGCCGCCAGCAGCAGTCCGAACTCGCGACGATTGATTGAACCCATGACCCAGAGTTTACTCTCAGCCCACCTTGGCTTCCAACTCCGCCCAACGCGCATAGAGCGCATCGACACCGTGCTGCGCCGTGTCCATGCGGACCGTCGCGTCTTGTACCCTGGTGTGATCGCTGAATACCGCCGGGTCATCCAGCGCTGATTTGGAGGCAGCCAACTCCTCCTCCGCGTCCATGATCTGCTGCTCCATGGCGTCCCACTCGCGCTGCTCCATGTAGGAGAGTTTTTTCTTAGCGACCGGCGTAGCGGCGACGATTTCGACGGGCGCTTTCTTCGGCGCGGCGGGCGAACGGCGCTCGGCCCGCTGCTGCTCCCACTGGCTGTATTCCGCGAAAAGCCCCCACTGCCCGTCGCCCTCCAGCGCAATCACAGTCGTGGCGACGCGGTCCAACAAATACCGGTCGTGGGTCACCAGAACCAGTGCGCCCGGGAAGTCCAGCAGACTCTCCTCCAGGACTTCAAGCGTTGGGATATCGAGATCGTTCGTCGGCTCGTCGAGGAACAAAACGTCCGCGGGTTGCAACATGATATTGGCCAGCAACACACGCGCTCGCTCCCCGCCGGAAAGCTGCCGCACCGGTTGGACCAACTGTTCGTTCGTGAACAGAAATCGGCGAGCCCAGCCAGCGACATGGATGGTCTGCCCGTTGAAAATCACCGAATCGCCATCCGGACACAGTGCCTGTTTCAACGTGGCATTCTCATCGGGCAACTGCCGGTTCTGATCGAGCGTTACCACGCGCAGGAGATCCGCGCGTTGCACCGTCCCCGCTTGCGGATCCATCCTGCCTTCCAGGATTCTCAAAAGCGTCGACTTGCCAGACCCATTGCCGCCAACCAATCCGAGCTTCGTCCCGGCGGAAAGAATCAGATCCAAACCACTGAAAAGCGTTTCCCCGCCGGGTGCCGCGGCAAGACCCTCCACTTGAATCAGCCGCTTCGTCTTTCGGTCCGACGCATTCAGCGTGATGGACGCGGTTGACGTTTTATTTCGCGAGGCCACTTCGCTCAACTCGCCAATCAGCCGGTGCGCCGAATCAATGCGAGCCTTCGATTTCGTGGTCCGCGCTTTCGGCCCGCGGCGCAACCATTCCACTTCGCGCTTCACTTTTGTCTGGAGCGAATCCTGGAGCTTCTGCTGGGCGAGAAGGAAGTTTCCCCGATGCTCCAGGAACTTGCTGTAGTTGCCCTCGGCCTGAAAAATGCCATCCGGATAAGCGGGGTTGATTTCCGCGGTGTGCGTGGCGACACGCTCCAGAAAGTAGCGGTCGTGGCTGATGATCAGCGAGGCGAATTCGGCTTGTAGAAGGATCCGTTCCAACCACAGAATACCGTCGATATCCAGATGGTTCGTCGGCTCATCAAGCAGCACGGCGTGCGGATATCGCACCAGCGCGCAGACAATCGCCAACCGCTTGCGCCACCCGCCGGATAAAGTCGCGGCTTCGACGTCGAACTCGCGCAGCCCGGCGCGGCTCGCCTCCGTCTCGATGCGCACATTTCGCTCGTCTCCGGTAAGCGGCAGATCGGCGAGCACGGCATCCAAAACGGATCGAACCGTTTGTCCCGGTTCAAACACCGAATCCTGCGGAACGTAGGCCACAACGGCCTGTCTGCGCGCGGTGCGCAGGCCGTCGTCCGGCTCGTCCGCCGCCGCCATGATGCGCATCAGCGTCGACTTCCCGCTGCCATTGGGGCCGATCAAACCAATCCGCTGCCCATCGTGCAACGCCATCGTCAAATTCTCAAAAAGCGGTTTCGCGCCGTAGCGCTTGCTCACCGCGGAGCAACTCAATACAACTGCCATCGTTCTTACTAGTATCTCTTGACTGGAGGGGTTGGAGGTTTTCCGGGCTCCTACCGTCTCAGGGAAATCTCGAAGTGGACGCCTTCCGCTTTTTGCAACGCGGTGAGAATGCTGGAGAGGTTCGCAGCCGATGGGCTGCCCTTTGGCCCCAGCATCCGCATCAGGCTCTTGACGGGAATTTTGGTCCTATTTTCGAGTTCTTGAAATCCGACCGTCGCATTGACGAAGTCGCGCAGCACAGATTTTCCGGCCGCGAGGTCGCCATTGACGATGCTCTCGACGGACTCACGCAGAAGGGCTCGACGGAACTCCGGGTCGCGTTGCGCCCGTGCACGGATGGTTTCTTTGAAGTCGTAGGTGAGGGGCATTATTGGATCTCCTGTTTCTTTCTTCGTTTGTAAGCGGCCCAGCATTCCTGCGCCGCCACGATGTCCTGCTGCTGCCGTTTCTTCGTGCCGCCGCCGGCCAAGATCACCAGACGGTCGCCATCCTTGCCGAAGTAGATGCGGTAGCCGGGTCCGAAATCGATCTTGTATTCGAAAATGCCGGAGCCAACGCCCCTGACATTTGAGAAATTTCCCTGCTCCATCCGCGCCAGCGCGATCGTCACCTTGGCGGCTGCCGATGGGTCGAGACTTTCCAGCCACTCAGCGAAGCGTCTGTTTCCGTTTTCGTCGATGTAGCCGCGGAGTTCGATCACACTTCGACCATGGTAACACTTTCGTTACCATGCGCAAGTTCTCGAATTGGCGCATGGGCCGTGTTTCGCCGCTCGCCTGGATCGAGTCAAGCTCACCCCACCGGAAAATCCGGCGAATCCGTCCGCGCGTTAGCCATTAATTTTGAAAGCCGCTGCACAGTCTCCGGACTGGCGGCGGCAAGATCCTTCGACTCGCCGATATCGTCCTTCAAGTTGAAGAGCATCGTCTTCCCCTTGGATTTGATGAGTTTCCAATCGCCGGCGCGAATCGCTTGGGAGAAGCCGCCTTCGTGAAACTCCCAGTAGAGATACTCGTGCGCTTTGGCGGGTTGACCGAGCAGCGCGGGATACATGCTGATGCCGTCGATCCCGCTTGGAGCTGAAACGCCAATGGCTTCGGCGAGCGTCGGCATCATGTCCCAAAAAGCGAAGGGATGATTGTTAACGCGGCCGGCGGGGACTTTCCCCGGCCAGCGGGCGAGGAATGGCACGCGGATGCCGCCGTCGGTTAAGTCTCGCTTAGTTCCGCGAAGCGGGCCGCTGGAGTGAAAAAAGGCGGGATCGTGCCCACCCTCTTTGTGCGGCCCGTTGTCACTGGAAAAAAGCACAAGAGTGTTTTCTTCGAGCCCTAACCCCTTTAACTTCTCAAAAATACGCCCAATATCACGGTCCAGGCGCGTCACGGTCGCCGCGAATTTGCGTTCGAGCTTGGGCCATGGCTTGCCCGAATACGGCGCGTCTTCCGGAACTTCAATGCCGTCCCCGGTATCGCGGCCGAGTTCGTTGTTGGCATGAGGAATGATGCTGGCGAAGTAAAGCAGGAACGGCTTGTCTTTGTTCTTGTCGAGGAATTGCAGTGCGCGATCCAGAAATAGATCCGGGGCGTAGCCCTTCTTCGCGACGCCCCAATTACCGCGGACGAGTTCTTCGTGATCGCCATCGAGGAGATGTTCCGGATAGTACGTATGCGCGTGCAGTTGCGTGAAGAATCCGTACCATTCATCCCAGCCTTTCTTCGTGGGATAGCCTGGGTAGCCCAAGCCGCCAATCCCCCACTTTCCGATGATCCCCGTTGTATACCCGGCCTTCTTGAACATCTCAGAAATGGTAAAATCTTCCGCGCGAAGCAGTTCCTCATTTCGCCGGTTGCCGCGAATGCGGGCGTGGCCGGTGTGGAAGCCGGTCATCAACGCGCAGCGGGACGGCGCGCAAACAGTACAGCCCGCATAGGCGTCAGTGAAGCGCGTGCCCTCGGCCGCCATGCGATCCAGATGGGGCGTCAGGATTTCCTTTTGCCCGTAACAGCCCACGTCGCCGTAGCCAAGATCATCGGCGAGGATGAAAACCACATTCGGCGCGCGGCGCTGCGCGAACAGCGGGGCGGCCATGGTTGAAAGAAACGCGCGTCTACTGACCATGATGGCTAATGTACACTAGCTCCCATGCTCGATACGAGTATCATCGCCGTCTACTTCATCCTGGTCTTCGCGATTGGCTTTTATTACTCGCGCCGCGAACGCACCTCTTCGGACTATTTTCTCGCTGGGCGTGATGTTGGCTGGTTCGCCGTCGGCACTTCGCTTTTCGCGACGAACATTAGCAGTGAACACTTCATCGGTCTCGCGGGATCGGGCGCGTCCACGGGCTTGGCGGTCGGCTGTTACGAATGGTCGGCCAGTTTTTGCCTGCTGCTGCTGGGCTGGCTCTTCGTGCCGTATTACTTGAAGAGCGGTGTCTTCACGATGCCGGAATTTCTGGAGAAAAGGTTCTCGCCGGCGTGCCGTTGGTATCTGACCGGCATCTCCATCGTGGCCTACATTTTCACGAAAATCAGCGTCTCGTTGTTCGCGGGCGGCATTCTGATTCGCGAGATTGTCGGCTGGGACTACATGACATCGGCGATTCTCCTGGTCGTTGCAACCGGAATCTATACGGTCACCGGCGGCTTGGCCGCGGTCATTTACACCGACGTATTTCAGGCCATTTTGCTGATCGCTGGCGCCGTTGTCATTACCGTGATCGGACTCGATCAAGCCGGCGGCTTTGAAGGGCTGCGAGCCACTCTCCCGCCAGACTTTTTCCATATGATCAAACCAGCCAGCGACGGCGTTTATCCTTGGCCTGGCACGATTTTCGGCACACTGATTCTCGGCACGTGGTATTGGTGCACCGACCAGGTTATCGTTCAAAAAACGCTCGCGGCGGCGAACGTCTCCCAGGCGCGCAAGGGCGCATTCTTCTGCGCCGCGCTGAAGATCCTGCCGGTCTTCATTCTGATCCTCCCCGGCCTGATCGCGAAGTCGATCTATCCTGCCGAAGTCACCGGCGACAATGCGTATCCGCTGCTCGTCATGCGCCTCATGCCGCCGGGTTTGAAGGGTCTCATGGTCGCCGCCTTGCTGGCCGCGTTGATGTCGTCACTGAGTTCCGTTTTCAATTCCTGCTCAACGCTCATCACGATGGATGTGTATAAAAAACTGCGCCCGCAGGCATCCGAACGCCAACTGGTGAGCGTCGGACGGTGGTCGACGATTGGCATCGTTGTCATCAGCATTTTTTGGATTCCGTTTATCAAAAATCTAAACACCGAGGTGTATCAGTATTTGCAAAGCGTCCAAGCGTACATTGGCGCGCCGATTACGGCGACGTTCGTGACGGGCATTCTCTGGCGCGGCGCGACCGCCCGGGCCGCTATCGTCACGTTGATCACCGGCGGCTGCATCGGCGCGGCGCGGTTCATCATGGACGT
>SHUN01000188.1 GCA_009697495.1 Bryobacterales bacterium
GCCCACATAATATCAAACTCCAAACCCACCAGCGCCGGGTCCGTCGACTCCATCAGCACGTCCAGCAAATTCCCTTTGCCCCCCGGCACAGGTTCAAATTCAAACGCGTGGTTGTGATAACAAAGCTGTGTCCCGGCCGCCTTGCACTTCGCTCCGGCTTTGTTCAACGTATCGGCGAGCTTCTTAATCACATCTACACCGCCGCGATCCGCCGGAGCGATATACGGGCAAACCACGTATTGGAACCCTTTCAACTTGGCGTCATCGAGCGCCGCGCTCAGCTTGTCCTGCTCCACCGTAAACAAACGCGTGTCGATATGCAGGCTCACCGGCTTCAGCTTCGACGCCTTCAGCGCGTCCCAAATTTTCGGCAGATTGCCGCGCACGGCTTCCACTTCGCCGTACCCCGCGCCTTGCAGTTGATCGAAAATGACTTTCGGATTCGCGTCGATCACGCTGCGCAGCGTATAAAGCTGAACGCCGATCTTCTTCAGTTTCTTGGCTTGCAGGGCAAGCGAGCCCGCGGCGAGAGAGGCGAACAGTTGGCGTCGATTCACGCTTTCCATCATATCCGCATATCCCGGGTTATCGGTTAACGCCTTTTGTCACGCCGCCGCCCGATAACGCCGACGCGACTTCCACGCCATTCGCGTAGGGCGGCGATTTCGGCCACCTTCCGCTCCGCCATCTCCGGCAGGACATCGGCGAGATATTCCCGCACCGAAATCTCCAATCGCTTGCGCGTCTCCACGACCGAAAGTATCGCCGTCATCTTCGGCCCCGCCTCGACACTACAATGAAAGAGTACCGCCAGTGAATAAAGAAAACGGAATAGCCAAGCTGCGGGCGCACGAAGCGGAGTTGAAAAGCGCCGGCGTGTTGAGTCTGCGCCTGTTCGGGTCCGTGGCGCGTGACGAGGCCACGCCGGATTCCGATGTGGATCTGATGGCGCGCTTCGACAAGGCGCGCTGCCGGACGTTGTTTGACTACGCGGGCATCGAGGGGCGGCTGGCCGAACTTCTGAACGTCCATGTCGACCTGGCGCCGGAGGACAGGATGCACGAGCCTGTAAAAGCCCAAGCCGAGCGCGAGGCCGTGCTTGTCTTTTGAACGTTTATCCGAATTCCTCGGGCATATCGCCCACGCTGTTCAAGCGATCGAGTCCTTCACAGATGGCATGATTTCGCGCGGACCCGAAAACCGTGGCCGCGGTTGAGAGAATGCGGCCCCCCATCAGTGAGGCGGCCAAGCGCATGGGGCCACTGCCGATTTGCCGCCGCTTAAAGCAGCGGTATTGCTGGCTCTCGCCCGCGAGAAATCGTCAAACCGCAAGGACCGGCGTAAGGCGGAACACGCCGGGTCCGTCAATGCCTTCAGGAGTCGCGGGCAACACGGCCAATCGAGCAAGCCCAACCGTGCCGCCGCCCTATCGCGCAGCCGCCGTCGCGTTAACCTTAACCACCGCCGGCCGCAGCCCTGCCTTCGCCAGCGCCGTGTATACCGCCAGCCCCACGAAGAAGCTGTACAGCACCGCCGGTTGATACGGGTTCCAAATCCCAACGGCGAATCCCAGCGCCCATGCCACGTAGCCCGCCCAGTTAATCCCCTGCCGCGGCCCGGACCACTCCTTGCCCGACAGGTAATAATCGGCAACCATCGCTCCGCAAATAGGCCCGAACGAAGCGCCAACAATCACAAACACCTGTACCAAATTCGCAGCCGCTCCCGTAATCGCCAGGATGATCGCCACTGTCACGCCCGCCATCGTTGATGACATGCGAGGCACACCCGGAATCATCGTCGAAAAACTATTGCCCGCAATGAAGGCGCAGAAGCAAGCCGGCGTAATGGACGCCACCGCGAACAGCAGGAACATCGCCGACGCCAGCAGTCCGCCCTGCGCGCCGATCACGGCCTCGTACGTGTAGTTCGTAATCGATGGGTCCAACGCCCGCGCGCCCGCCACCGACAGCAATGGCAATCCGCCCGCAATCACGATCGCCAGCGCAATGCCTGTCAAGCCGCCCATTCGAACGTCCCTTTCGTCGCGGCTATTCATCCCGAAGTCCACGCCCGCCGCGCCGGCCGTCGCAAAAAAGCCGATCACCGTTGTCAGGATCGTGAGAAACGCCCCCATCGAATCGTCAATCACCGGCTTGTGCAACGACAATCCGCCCATCGTTTTGAAGAAAACGAACAGGATCATCAACAGCGGTATCACGTTCAAAAACAACGATGCCTTCGCGACGTACTGAATTCCCTTCACGCCGATATAGGCCATGATGTAGCCCCACAGCACGGCGACAATCGCGAACTCCATCGTGCCCGGTCCCGCCGTCGAGCCAACCGCCTTCAGTATGAAAGTCGTCGACGTGAACGTGCCCACCGCGAACCAGCCCAACTGCAGCAGCCCCATCAGCAGTCCCGGCATCAAATATCCGCCCGCGGTGCCGAACGTCGAACTGCCCACCACGTACAACGGCAAGCCTGTCTTCATGCCCAACATGCCGGGCACGTAATAGAACAGTCCATAGCTCAAAGCGCCCGCCGCCACGAGCGCCAACAGGCAGAGGCCCAGGCCCGCGCGGTCGATCGTGCCTTGCGCCAGCGTCTGGTAGAAAACAATCCACAGAAACACGCCCGCATAACTGGGCGCGGTGTTCACGAACCACGGTGCGCGGTTCGACGCCGGGTTCGGCGTTGTCTTTTCGATGTAAGCAGGGAGCATGGCGTTGAAGTATATCGTGTCCCAGGCGCGAAGCATATAGGCCGTTCGAATAAAACAAATCGGCCCCGGTTGTCCGGGGCCGATTTGTTTACTACTGGCTATTCGCGTTCTCCTTTCGGAGAGGGTTAAGTTATTTCTTCTTGGCAGCAGCCTTCTTGGCCGGCGCGGCGGCTTTCTTGGCCGGAGCCACAGCCTTCTTTGCCGGAGCCGCGACCTTCTTGGCCGGAGCGGCAGCCTTCTTTGCCGGAGCCGCGACCTTCTTGGCCGGAGCAACAGCTTTCTTTGCCGGGGCAGCAGCCTTCTTAGCCGGAGCTGCCTTTTTGGCGGTAGCGTATTTCATCGAGTGATTCTCCCTAACATCAAAAAATCGCGATCTCCTTGGAGACCGCAGCGTGTCCCATATATAAATTTGTTTGCGATGCAAGTCAAGGGAAAAGTGAGCCGTGACATGCGCCAAACCCCGTCTGGTAAAGGGTCCGAGCGAAAAAAACGAAGATGCGCGAAAATGTTTTATGAGACGCAATGCATTTTGAGCCAATAGACATAGGCCTTCCACGCACGACGAGGAAAATTCCGCCGCCGCGCGCGCCGCCATTCGCGCCGTCTTCGTCACTGAAAAAATATTTTGCGCTAGACTCGCATCGGCGCGCGCGGCGCCTCAAACACGCCCTCTCCGCGCATTGCGAATCCACATGAAATTTTCTCCCTCTTCTACGAAAATGAACACACGCCGAACGGACCCGGTCGCGACGGAATTCGGGAATCGCGCAAGCGCGCGAAGTGCCTTTGCAGCTCTCTTTCTCCTCACGCTTCTCTCCGCGTGCGGCTCGCGGAACGCAACCGTTCGCGTGCCCGTCGCTCGCATCGGCGCAACCGAAGAAGGCATCGCCAGTTGGTACGGCGAACCCTATCACGGCCGACGCGCCGCCAACGGCGAAATCTTCGACATGGAACAGTTCACCGCCGCTCATCCATCGCTTCCCTTCGAGACCTGGGTCCGCGTGCGGCTGCTCGCCACGAAGAAAGAAACACAAGTCCGCATCACTGACCGCGGACCCTTCGTCAAAGGACGCATCATCGATCTCTCTCGCGCCGCCGCTCGCGACATCGATCTCCTTCGCCCCGGCACTGCCAACGTTCGCGTCATCGTAATCGCGCCGCCAAGGTCTTATCTCCGCGGCCGTCAGTTCACTGTCCAGGTGAGTTCCGTTCCCGCCAAAGCCCGCGCCGAATCCCTGCAACGCCAACTCGCCCCGAGCCACAAAAACGTCTCCATCCGTCACCGCGACGCGAACCCAAAGGGCGGGCACGCCGAAGCCTGGCGCGTCCTGGTCGGACGGGAAGATTCTCCCGCCGCCGCCCAGCGCGTCCTCGAACGCCTGCGCGACAAATTCCCCAATGCCTTCATCGTCCCTTGGAACGTCGAATAAGGGGTATACCCGCAATCGCGGGTAGGTATCACCGCGTCAAATCCGCACCCACTCTACCCGGCGTACTTCAAAATATTTTCAACTCAGCGTAGATTAATCTGTGCCGGCACACACTACATAACTAAGGCAACTCTGCGCGCAGTCGCGAAGGTTGACCCAGACGGATACCGATCATGGCCCTTTTTAACCAAACTCACTCCCCCGAACCCACCCTGGTGGGCAACTCCCCTCGTCTTCGTCATGTACAACGAATGGTTGACAAACTCGCCACAGGCCGCTGGCCCGCCTTGATCCTCGGCGAGACCGGTACCGGCAAAGAAGTCGTGTCGCGCTCGATTCATTCCGCCAATCCCGTGGGCCCCTTCGTCACCATTGACTGCTCCTCCTTCGTCGGCCCTCTGATGGAGAGCGAACTTTTCGGCCACGCCAAGGGGTCCTTCACCGGTGCCGTCAACGCCAAGATCGGCCTCATCGAAGCCGCTAACGGCGGCACTGCATTCTTCGACGAAATCGGCGAACTCCCCTTAGACCTGCAAGCCAAACTTCTCCGCGTTCTCCAGGAAAAGGAGTTTCGCCCCGTCGGCTCCCTTCAAACAAAGCGTTCCGATTTCCGCATCATCGCCGCCACCAACCGCGATCTGCTGAAGGAAGTGGAAAAGGGAACCTTCCGCCGCGATCTCTATTACCGTCTCAATGTCGTCACCGTCCGCATTGCCCCGCTCCGCGAGCGCAAGGAAGACATCCCGCTCTTGATGCGCCATTTCCTTGCTAAGTACGGCTCCGGCCACACGTTCACGCAAGAAGCCATGGACGCCATGCTCAGCTATGAGTGGCCTGGCAACGTGCGCGAACTGGAAAACATGATTCAGCAGATGGTCGCCGTTCGAACCGGCCCGCTTCTTCATCTCAACGATCTTCCCTCGCCCATTCAGAACCATCTCTACGCGCGCCGCGGTCCCGGTCTGGCAATGTCCGCCGTCGCCGGCGGCGGTACGTTCCACGGCCCCCTGGCCGCCGTTGCCGCTAACCCCGTGGCCGGTAACCCAATGACGGATCCCCGCTTCCTGGACTCCCCCATCCTCCCCCTCACCGAAATGGAACGCCGCGCCATCGTCAATGCCCTCGAATTCACCAAGGGCGATCGCCTGATGGCCGCCGGCCTCCTCGGCATCGGCAGAACAACGCTCTACCGGAAATTGAAGGAATATCAGATGGCGGTGTGAGAATAATCCCTCCTGCCGCCCACTACCTTTTCAGGTGATGGGTAAAACAACCGGCGAGAAAACAAAGGCGCGTCTCCTTTTGGTCGAGAGCGACGCCTGGGATGCGGGACTCGTTCAGGAAGCCCTCGACGAACTCGAGGAGCGCCCTCACGAAAACCTACTCGGCCGCGCTGTCGAACTCTTTCACGCCGAAACCCTCGAAGAGGCTCTCGCCTCCGCTTCCGCCGAGACCTACGACCTCATCCTTCTCGACCTCGCCACCGGCGGCGCCTCCGGCCTCCACGCCTACCTCCGACTCCGCGACCTGGCTCCGTCAACTCCCTTCGTCATCCTCACCATTCGTGAAGAGGAATCGTTGGCGCTAATCGCCATGCGCGAAGGCGCCGCCGGCTATCTGCTCAAGGAGGACCTCGACTGCCTCCCCCTTGCTCGAACCCTCCGCGCCGCCTTCGAACGCCACCACGCCCTGTTAGCGCGCGAAGAAATGCCCGGTATCGACGATCTCACCGGTCTCACTTCCCGCCCCGGCTTTCTCTATCTCGGCGAGATGCTGCGCCGCCTCGCCTCCCGCTGGCGCAAATCGTCGTCCCTCTCCGTCATCAACCTCACCGGCTACGGCCGCATGAAGGACGTCTTCGGCGCCCAGGCCCGCGACCTCGCCCTCATCGAAACCGCCGAGATGGTGCGGGATCTTTTCCCCGATGCCGATCTCCTCGCCCGCACCGGCGCAGAACAGTTCGCCATCCTCTCGCTCGACCCCGCCTTCTCTTCCGAATCTCTCCAAACTCGTTCCCGCCATTGGGTCGAAAAACGCATCGGCCGCCAGTCCGTCACTCCGCCCCTGGAATACGACGCCCGCGAAATTCCCCTGGCCGATAGCGGAGATTCGCTCGCCGATCTCCTCCG
>SHUN01000189.1 GCA_009697495.1 Bryobacterales bacterium
TTTCCATGCCCATCTGGCCCAACCGGTAGCGGAGAGCGTTTCGCGTCAAACCCAGCAGCCGCGCCGCCTGGCTTTTGTTGCCTTGCGCCCGCCGCATTGCTTCCCGGATGATCGTCTCTTCGTACTGATCGAGCGTCATCCCATCAGGCAGGAACAGCGTGTCGCCGCCACCAGCGGCGACACGCGACCGCGGCGCCATGTCCAGCCGAATGTCGGCCGCTTCCAAACGCCCGCCATTCGCCAGCACCAGCGAACGTTCGATCACGTTCTCCAGTTCGCGCACGTTTCCCGGCCAGTGGTAGGCCATCAGCTTTTCGGTCGCGTCCACACTCATTTCCAACTCCGCCGCGCCCAACTCCGCCGCATGCTTGCGGATGAAGTGATCGGCCAGATACGGAATATCGTCGCGCCGCTCGCGCAGGGACGGAATGTTGATCGGCAGCACGTTCAGCCGGTAGTAGAGATCCTCGCGAAATGTGCCTTCTTCCAGCGCGCGGCGCAAATCTACGTTGGTCGCCGCCACCACGCGGACATCAATGTGGCGCGTCTTGTTGCTGCCCAGCCGCTCGAACTCACGCTCTTGCAGAATTCGCAAAAGTTTCACTTGAATCGCCATCGGCACGTCGCCGATTTCGTCCAGGAAAACGGTCCCTGTGTCGGCCAATTCAAATTTGCCCGGTTTGGTCATATTGGCGCCGGTGAAAGCGCCTTTTTCATAACCAAATAGCTCGCTCTCCATTAGATTCTCGGGTATCGCCGTGCAGTTAATTTTGACAAACGGCTTGTCTTTTCGCGGCGAATGATAGTGAATGGCACGGGCGATCATATCCTTGCCAACACCGCTCTCGCCAGCCAATAGCACTGTAGCGCGCGTCGCCGCCACCCGCAGCACCATGGCAAAGACTTCCTGCATGGGAGCGCTGCGGCCGACAATACTGTCCAACTGGTAGCGCCCGCCAAGCTCCTCTTTCAGCCGCTTGTTCTCTTCGCGAAGGTCCTGCATTTCCAGCGCCTTGGCGGCCACAGCGGTTAAATGATCCAGCGAAAACGGCTTCACCAGGAAATCCGCCGCGCCCTTCTTCATCGCCTCCACAGCCGTCTCCACGCTGCCGAACGCGGTCATCATCACCACCGGCAAGCCCGGCCGCAGGGCGTGCATTTTCTCAAGAAAATCCAGCCCGCTCATGCCGGGCAAGCGCAGATCGGTAAATACCAGATCGGCTCGCTCCGCCAGGGCCAAGCCCTCCTCGGCCGTGCCCGCAAGTTCCACTTCGTAGCCGGAAGTCTGCAATTGCAGTTGAACAACCCGGCGTAGCTTTTCTTCATCCTCAATAACGAGAACCCGGCGACTCATGTTTCTATGATCCCATTACGAGGGCAACAGCACCCGGAACACCGCGCCCTGGCCCGGTTCACTCTCCACGGTAATCCGCCCGCCATGCTCATCGATAATTTTGGAAACGATCGCCAGCCCCAAGCCCACGCCGGTCGGTTTGGTGGTGAAGAAGGGATTAAAAATACTCTCGCGGTGCTCCGGCGTAATGCCGCCGCCGCGATCGATCACCGCCACCTCCACCAAGTCCCCCACCGGCCGCGTCTTCACGGTGATGCTTCCGCCCGGCTGGCTCGCCTCCGCCGCATTGCGCAGCAGGTTGTAGAACACTCGCTCCATCCATTCGCCGTCGATCGACAAGGGCCGCACTGCTGGGTCGTAGTTCTTATAAACGCTTACCTCTGGCCGGTCCGCGCTCCGTTCATACTGCTGAACAGCCCGGTCGATCACTTCATGAATGTCCGTTACAACCGGCTTCATAGGTAACGGGCGGGCGAACTCCAGGAAACGGGAGACCAGCGAATTGGCGCGGTCCACTTCGCTGGTTATGTACTCTGTCATTTCCCGGCTCACATCATTTTCCGCGCTCGAAACCCGTTTCAACATTTCCGCCGAAGCGCGAATGGTCCCCAGCGGGTTGCGGAGCTCATGCGCCAGGCCGGCCGTCAACTGGCCCAACGCCGCCAGCCGCTCAGAGCGACGCACCGCCGCCTCGGCCTTTACCAGTCCTTCGTTCGCGTGCGCCAACTCCTCCGCCGTTTCCTGGCTCTTCCGCGCCTCCAGCCGATTGGCTTTCGCCAATTGGAAAGTCAGCAGCCCGACGACCGGCAGAAACAGGACCCGCAGGAACAACTCTTTCCAATCGAAGAAGTACCGGCTGAGGCCCTCCAGATCGAGGAACAACAGAAAGCTCAGATAGAAGGCCACCGCCAACGCGGTCACCACGAGTGTCGACCAGCCGCCCATGGTTGTCGCGGCACTTACAACCGGCAGCAGCAGTATCAGGAAATAGGACGAGTTCAGGGCCCCTGTATAGCCGATCAGGAGGTAACAAAGGAGCAATTTTATTCCCACTGCCGTCATAGCGCCGTGCGCGGTCTGGAACGCCGCCATCCGATGCTCCAGGACTTGAAAGATGGCAAGACCCGCCAACATGGTCAGGCTCGGAGCGTCCTGCACCGGACTGGCGATTGCCATCGCGGCGAACAGCAACAGCCAGACGATTCCCATTCCGCCCATACTATCGAGCTTTGTGCCACAATGGGAAAAGCCTCGCGTCCAATTCCTCATGAATCCAGTAAATCCAGTTGACGACCCCATTGAGGAGTTGGCATCTCAGTCCATCGAATCCTCTTTCGGCGATATCCTTCGCCAGTTTGAACAGGAGCAGCATGTTGCCCCGGCTCCCAGAGCAGCAGCGTCCGCGCCCGGCCCCATAAAGGGGCCCATTAAGGGGATTGTGCTGGCGATCACCGAGGATTCCATCTTTGTCGATATCAAAGGCAAAGCGGACGGGATTCTGCCGAAATCCGCTCTTACTCCTGAAATGTCCGAAATCGCCGTTGGCGACCTGGTGGAAGTCACCATCACCGGCCGCAGCGAAGAGGGACAGGCAATTCTATCGCCGATTAAGGTGGAGAAGCCCAAGGATTGGACCGCACTGCTGGCTGCTTTCGAAGAAAAGCGGAATATCGCCGGCA
Source organism: Bryobacterales bacterium (assembly GCA_009697495.1). GTDB lineage: Bacteria > Acidobacteriota > Terriglobia > Bryobacterales > Bryobacteraceae. Next base: position 3,034 of record SHUN01000189.1, read on the forward strand.
AGGTCACCGAAACCGTTAAAGGCGGCGTCCGCGTCGATATCGGCGGCCGCGCCTTCATGCCCGCGTCCCGCTCCGGCACGCGGGATGCGTTCGAATTGCAGAAGCTGGTGGGCCAGGACGTCGAAGTCCGCATCCTTTCGATCGATGTCGATAAAGAAGACATCGTCGTCGACCGTCGCGTGGTGCTGGAAGAAGAAGGCGCGAAGAAAAAGGACGAGCGGTTCCAGTTGCTGAAGGAAGGCGATGTGCTCACGGGACGCGTTCGCAGCGTCACCGATTTCGGGGCGTTTCTGGACCTGGGCGGCGTGGATGGCTTGCTTCATGTCGCCGATATGAGCTGGCACCGCGTGGGCAAGCCCGCTGACGTTGTCACGATCGGTGACGAACTCGAAGTCAAAATTCTCAAGCTGAACGCCAACACTCGGAAGGTCTCCCTGGGCCTCAAGCAGATGCAGCCCGATCCGTGGACCGTCGCCTCGGAACAGTTTCAGCCCGGCCAGAAGGTGATGGGGACGGTAGCGCGCCTCACTGATTTCGGCGCCTTCGTGGAGCTCTCCCCCGGCGTCGACGGCTTGGTGCATCTCTCGCAGATGTCCTGGTCGAAGAAGGTGCGCAAGCCGGCCGATCTGTTGAAGGTTGGTGATCGGGTGGAAGTGGTTGTGCTTGGGGTCAAACTCGGCGACAAGCGGATTGAACTCAGCCTGAAGAACGCGCTCGGCGATCCGTTCACCGAAGCGATGGAGAAATACAAGCCCGGTACCGTCGTGGAAGCGCCGGTCACTTCGATTCAGGCTTTCGGTGCGTTCGTCGATCTCGGCGACGGTATCGACGGCATGATCCATATCGGCGACATGGCCAACGACAAGCGCATCGATCATCCGCGCGACGTCGTCAAGGAAGGCCAGCTTGTCCGCGCCGTCGTACTCGATATCGACAAGGACCGGCGCCGCATTCGCATGGGTTTGAAGCAGCTTCAGCCCACAAAAGTGGATGACTTCATTGCCGAGCACAAAGTGGGTGAGATCATCAGCGGCTTGCTCACCGACATGCGCGGCAATAATTTGAAATTCGAAGTCGCCGAAGGCGTCTTCGCCGAATGCAAAATCGTTGAGGCGAAAAAAGAAGAGGCCAAGCCTGCTGCCGCCGAAGCTGCCGGGTCAGCCGACGTCGGGTCGCTGGCGGCCCTGCTGAAGGGGCGTTGGAAGGATGGCAAGGGTGCCGATCCCGCTCCGAAAGCAGCGGCGTTGAAGCCAGGCATGTTGCGAACGCTGAAAATCTTTTCGCTCGACGCCGAGCAGAAGCGGATTACCGTCGAGTTGCTGAGTTAGAGCCCGTCAAGAAACAACACTGTCAATTTCGTGGCTCGGTAGACCTAACCGAGCCGCGACCGTCAGGGAGCGGTTGTTCCTTAATTCACAGCCGCCCGCCGCCCAGTATTGCGCCTTGCCCCGGTTCCTGCAGGAACGCCGCCACGCGCCAGGCGTTCCCCTCCGCCGGGGGCAGATCAATCAAATGTTCGACGCCGTCCTTCCTGGTCGCAGTCCCCGCTTTGGTGAGTGACCGGACGATGGCGACATGGCGCAACGTGCGGCCTGCGTTCTCACCGCGCGGTACCTGGGAGGCGCCTTCCGGACGTACCAGTGCCACCCAGAGTTCCGCGCTCTTCGCCTTTCCATCAGCCGGGAGCGCCGGGACGCTCACCCGAACACGGTCGCCCTCCCTCGCCAACTTCACCGGCAGCTTCGCTGTCCGCCCGGCCCGCGCGATAGCCGTGCGCGCCTGCCGCTCGTCACTGCCCACAAACTGCGTCCTCCCATCCACTACCATCTGCGGCGTGTACGGTCCGTCTTGATTGAACGCCTGTGCGTAGCGATGCTGCCGCATGCTGAAGGCATTCAAGGAATACGGGTCGCGCCAGCCCAAGTGGTTCCAGTAATCGACGTGTTCGCTCAAGACGATGACGTTCGGGTCTTGGTCCAACAACGCCAATAGCGCATCCGCCGGCGGGCAGCTACTGCACCCTTGCGAGGTGAACAACTCGACCACTACGATCGCCAGAATCGACATGATTCGCCTTCTTCCTTTTCTTCTCAACAAGTAGATCCGGCGGCCGGGCAGCCTGATTTCCATTATTTTCAGCAGCGAACCGCAAAATTTCCGCCACGCTCCAGGCCTGGGCGAAACAGCCGCCGGGAGTATGGGGCGCGTCGCCATCGGCAATCTCCGACAGTTGCCCCACGCCAGCCTCCCGCAAATGCGCTCTGAGCCCGTTCATCAACTCCCGCGGCCGCGTGGAGCCAGGATGGACGCGCTCGTACGCCGTTAGAAATGGCCCCATCAGCCACAACCATACCGACCCCTGATGATAGGCCGAGTCCCGCTCATAAACGCCGCCGGTGTAGTGGCCGCGATACGCAGGGTCCTCCGGGGATAGGCTGCGCAGCCCGAGCGGCGTCAGCAAGTGGCGCTCCACCGTATCGACCACCGCCCCGGCTCGTTCGGAATCGAGCATGGAGTAGTGCAGACTGACGGCGAAAATCTGGTTGGGCCGGATGGCGGAATCGTCCGTATTGTCGGCCAGATAGCCGCGCTCGGCGTCCCAGAACCGGGAGACAAAACTTTGCCGGGCGCGCAGGGCTAACTCGTCCATCTGCGCAGCCCGCGCCACGTCTCCAAAACGCAAGGCAAGCTCCTGCAAAGTACGAATCGCGTTGTACCAAAGCGCTTGTATCTCCACCGGCTTCCCCTGGCGCGGGGTGACCACCCAGTCGCCAATCTTGGCGTCCATCCATGTCAATTGCACCCCCGGCTCTCCGGCCAGCAGCAATCCGTCGCTATCCGCGCGGATGCCGTAACGCGTACCGCGTAGGTGCCAGTCCATGGCTTCCGCCAGCCGCGGATAAAGCACGTCGCGCACAAACGCCTGGTCCTTCGTGTAATGCAGATACGCGCGGGCAGCCTCGAAAAACCAGAGCGTCGCGTCAACCGTGTTGTACTCCGGCGCTTCTCCGGCGTCGGGAAAGCGATTGGGCAGCATGCCCTGGTTCAGCGCCTTGGCGAATTCCTGCAGAATCCCGCGCGCCACATCGAATCGCCCTGTGACCGTATAAGTTTTCATCAGCGGGAAAACGGGTAAAAGCCGTAATACGGTGAGGCTGTCGCCCCGGTGATGAAAACGTGCGATGAACGAAACCGGACCGAAAGACTCAGGTTATGGGGATTCTATCTGTGACAGAGTTCGGC
>SHUN01000190.1 GCA_009697495.1 Bryobacterales bacterium
TCGCCCAATTCCGCCCCCGGCCCCGGCACCACATTCAGCCCTCCCTCCGGCAAACCCGCTTCCGCAAATAGCCGCGCCAACTCCAGCGCCGACACCGGCGTCGCCGATGCCGGTTTATGTACCACCGCGTTCCCCGCCGCCAGCGCCGGACCAATCTTGTGGAGCGATAAATTCAACGGAAAGTTGAACGGAGTAATCGCCCCGATCACTCCTAGCGGCTCCCGTGTCACCATCGCCATCCGGCCGGCCCCATGCGCGGAGGCGTCCATCGGCACCTCTTCACCGGCCAGCGACAACGCCTCATTCGCCGAAAACAGCAGCGTCCCCGCCCCGCGCGCCACCTCAATCCGCGCCTCCCGTAACGGCTTCCCGCACTCCGACGAAATCACCCGCGCGAACCACTCCGCCTCTTCCAAAAGGCGCCTCCGCGTCTCCAGCAAAATCTCTGCCCGCCGCGCCCGCGTCAATGAGCGCATCGCAAGAAATCCCCGCCGCGCCGCCATCACCGCCTCGTCCAACAACTCCGCATTCCCAACATGCACCGTCGCGAACACCGTTCCGTCGTACGGCGTCCGCACTTCCCTTACAGCCGAACCGGCCAGAAACTTCCCGCCAATAAACAACCTGTATTCCATACCGACAGCCTATCGCTTTATAGTGGAATCCTGCTCGCCTTCGAATCCATCCGGAAGGCACGTGTGAAGGCGATGGCCCAGGCGGACGGATGGATAGAGTGCCGTCCATCCAAACGGGACCTCCGGGACATTGAGCGTTTCCGGAGTAGGAGCTGAGCGGTAAGCATTAGGCCGACAGGGGCGATATAGAACCCGGTTGTGAACGCGTTTCCCGTGCCTGTTATGGGATCCTCGCGGCGCGGGAGACGCCTTGGGTCCGATGCCACGAATTGCTGGTGTTCGGGGCGTTGCCTGCGGTGGCGGCGTCTGTGCAGTCGAGGGCTGACGGGATGCTACTCCCGCATCAGGCGGCCTCGGCGGGAGTATCGCGCGGCAACAGTTTAGGGACGGTTCGCGCGGGATTGCATCTCGCGGCGAAGGACTTCGTTCATGTAGGTCTGGTATCGCTTGCCGCGGCCGCGGAACCAGGCGAGCACGTCGGCGTCCACTCGAATGCTGACTCGTTGCTTGATCGGGCGGTAAAAGTGTCCGACGTGGATTTCCGATGGCGGCAATTCTGCTTGCGCGGCGAGTTTTCGCAGCGACCGCCGCTGGCTGTCAGTGAGTGGGGTTGTTAATAGCACGCTCGCGGGAATTCGCTTTTCTTGCGGAGAGGATGCGGATTTCTTCGTCGTCATTTGCTTCCTGAATAGAGTGAACAACCATTAGGATTGCGATGCCACCGACCGTTCCGATGGTGTGCCAGCGCTCCTCGCCGTCGAATCCCCGGCACTTGCTAACGTTATATCAGTGAAAGGCCACGACCCGGCGATTGTGCAGACCTCAGAACTTGTTGAGCGCTTAGAACCGCCTGACAGGAGGGCTTTTCGAGCCGAAATGATGTCGCGAGGTAACCAGCCGTTGCTACGTGGCCCTCACCAAACGCGAATGCACAGCCTCCGCCGCCTTCTCCGGATAATCGGAGCGATAATGCCCGCCGCGGCTCTCCCGGCGTTCCAGCGCGGCCTGCGCTATCAACAGCCCCACGCGGCGCATGCTTCGGAGTTCGTAGTCCAGACGCGTCGCTTCAGCGCGGCGCTCCATCGGAACACTTCGCAAGATGCTTACAGCCTGTTGCAGGCCTTCGGCGCTCCGCGTGATGCCGCAGTGTTCCCAGGTAATGGACCGCAAATGCGACTCCGACAACCCAGGGAAAACTTCGGCTTGCGGGATTTCGCCGGTAGCGGCGCATGGAGTCTGGGACGCCATGGCAACCGCCGCGCGGGCACCAAACACGACGCCTTCCAACAACGAATTGCTCGCCAATCGGTTGGCGCCATGCACCCCAGTACAGGCCACTTCGCCAGCCGCGAATAGGCGCGGCACAGTGGTCAAGCCGTTCAGATCCGTATGCACGCCGCCCATGGCGTAGTGCGCCGCCGGATGTACCGGGGCGGGCTCTTTCGCCAGATCGAGACCGTAGCGCAGGCAAGTTTGATAAATGCGGGGGAAATGGTGCTCCATCGCGCCGGGAGCGAAATGGGTCATGTCCAGAAACATGTGCGGAGAACCGGTGCGGGCGATCTCGCCGACGATGGCGCGGCTCACTACGTCGCGGCTGGCGAGTTCATCGGTGAAGCGCTCTCCTGCGGCGTTCCTGAGGAACGCGCCATCGCCTCGCAAAGCTTCCGACAGCAGAAAACGCGGTGCCTTATCGAGATGGAGCGCCGTAGGATGGAATTGAACAAACTCGATATCGCGAATCACGGCCCCCGCCCGCCAGGACATGGCCACGCCGTCGCCGGTAGCAACATCGGGGTTCGTGGTTTCTTTGTAGACACGGCCAAGCCCGCCAGTGGCCAGCAAAGTCGCTCGCGCAAATATCGAATGGTGTTTCTTATACCGCGCGTCGTAGACGACCGCCCCGCGGACTTCCCCATCGGCCATCAGCAGGTCCGTCACGGCGGCGAAACTGAGGAAACGCACATTCGCCAACGATGCCGCCTTGCGGTAAAGCGCGCGGGAAATTTCGCGGCCGGTGGAGTCCCCGTGGGCGTGCAGGATGCGGTTGCGCGAATGGGCGCCCTCACGGCCAAAGACAAGTTCGCCGCCTTCACGATCGAACTCGGCACCCCATTCCAGCAGCTCCTCAATCACGTGCGGACCTTCGGCGACCAGCGTGTGAACGGCATCGGTATCGCAAAGCCCGTCGCCGGCGAGCAGCGTGTCCTGTTCGTGCAGCGTGACTTCATCGACATCGGAAAGCGCCGCGGCAATGCCGCCCTGCGCGTACTCCGAAGCCGATTCGTGAAGCGTGTCCTTGGCAAGTACGAGTACCTTTCCGGTCGCGGCGAGTGAGATCGCGGCGCGGAGTCCGGCCACCCCGGCCCCGATCACCAAGTAGTCACAAACAATACTTTCCGGCGTAGCAGGCATACCCCCATGGTACAAACGAAAAAGGACATGCCCTCATACGTAGTCACCACCGGCACTCAGCGTTACGAGTGCCACATTGAACGCGGGATCCTTTCCCGCGTCGCCGAATACCTGCCCGCCAAGGCGGGGAAGATCTTTATTGTCACCACAGAAGATGTTTGGAAACTGTACGGTTCACGGATTACTTTTCCCCATGAACTGGTGTTTTTCCCTGGCGGTGAGCCGAATAAGCGCTTGGCGGTTTTGGAGGTTATGGCCGGCGAAATGCTGGCGAAAGGGGCCGACCGGTCGTCTGTAATCGTTGCGTTTGGCGGCGGCATCGTTGGCGACACCGGCGGGTTTCTGGCGGCAATTTTCATGCGCGGAATTCCCGTGATCCAAGTGCCAACGACGTTATTGGCGCAGGTCGACGCCTCTATCGGCGGCAAAACAGGCGTCAATCTTGCAGGCGGAAAAAATCTGATCGGCGCGTTTCATCAGCCGCTGGCCGTGTTGATCGACCCTTCGGTTTTAACGACGCTCCCCCCGCGCGAGTACCGGTCCGGTTTGTTCGAAGTCGTGAAGTATGGCATCATCAGCAGCCCCGCGCTGTTCCGCTTGTTGGCCGACAATTCCGCCGGCGTCCTGGCGATGGATTCGGACGCGGTGGACTTCATCGTCAGCGATTCGGTGCGGATCAAAGCGGAAGTAGTTTCGGCGGATGAGAAAGAAGGCGGTCTGCGACGTATATTGAATTACGGCCACACGCTAGGGCACGCATTGGAAGCCGAGACTTCGTATTCGCGAATGCTGCACGGCGAGGCGGTCGGGTTTGGCATGAACGCCGCGTCGTATTTGGCGGAGCGGTTGGGGCTATTGGCTGCGGCCGACGCAAAGGAAATGCGGCGTGTGACCGCCCTCTACGGACCCTGGCCGGCGGTAAGCGATTTGCGCCCGGAAGCGTTAGCGGCCCACACGTTAAAAGACAAGAAGACCATCCAAGGCACGACGCATTTTGTCCTGGCCGAAGGCGTCGGGACCGTGCGGGTCGTGAGCGGAATCGCGGCGGCGGATGTGGTTGCGGCCGCGGCGGCGGCGCTCTAATTTATGGCTCTGCAAGCGGGCAAAGGGACGACCCCAAAAGGCGCGGCGACCGAAGAACAGGCGGCACGGTATGTGCGGGGAATGTTTGACCAGGTGGCGCCGCGTTACGACCTGTTGAACCACGTATTGAGTTTTCAAATCGACAAGTATTGGCGTCGCCGAACCGTTAGCCGTGTGCAGGCGATTCTCGACCAAGCCGACGCGCGGGTTTTGGACCTGGCTTGCGGCACGGGCGATCTGACCCTGGCATTAACTCGCGCCGGCCGTGCCCGTGTCATCGGGAGCGACTTCTGCCATCCGATGCTCACCGCGGCCGCCGCCAAGAACGCCCGTCTGTTATTCGAAGCCGATGCGTTGACATTGCCCGTTGCCAGCGAGTCATTCGATCTGGTAACTTGCGCCTTCGGCTTTCGCAATTTCGTGAATTACCGGCGCGGGATGGCGGAGATCTTGCGAGTGTTGAAACCCGGCGGCACGGCGGCAATTCTCGAGTTTTCCACCCCGCCGAATCGTGCCTTTCGAGCCGTGTACGGGTTCTACTCGACGCAAATACTCCCCCGCGTCGGAGCGTTGATCAGCGGGTCAAAAGACGCCTACACCTACTTGCCGGAAAGCGTCCGGAAATTTCCCGAGGCAGCCGCGCTAGCGGAAGAGTTTCGGGAAGCCGGGTACGCCCAAGTGGAGTACGAGTTGTTGACGTTTGGGATCGTCGCCCTCCACCTGGCCCGCAAACCAGCCTGTGGAAAAGTGGTGCCTGGCACCACTTTTCCACAGGGCTAAAGCAGCGCGGTGGGGCGGCGCTTCCAGCCCGTCGTTTCCAGCGCCGTGATATGCGCGCCGGCTTGCGTCAGAACGTGGTGCAGATCGTTGCCGACGCTGATAAAGGTAAAGCCTTTGTCCAGGAACTCCTGCACGCGCGAAGTGCCGAACAGGAAAACGCCCAACGTCACATTATTCTTCCGGGCCGCGGCTACCAGCTTGTCGGTCGCCGCTCCCAGTTCCGGCGACGTATACATCAGCGGGAATTCGTACTTCTCGTAAAGGCCCATCGACATGCAGAGGTCATTTTGTCCCAGAAAAAGCATGTCCACGCCGGGTACCGCCGCGATCTCTTCAATATTCTCAATACAACTGGCCGTTTCCACTTGCAGCGCCACAATCGCGTTCTTGTTCCAGTTTCCGGCGTAACCCAGCAAACCGGCCTTGTTCATACTGCGCTGGGGAAAGTAGACCGAGCGCGTCCCGGCAGTTGGATACAGGCAGCAACTCACCGCCGCCCGGGCCTCTTCGGCCGTGTTGATGTACGGGACCAGAATGCCATCGGAGCCCAGGTCAAGCGACTGCTGGATGCCGATCCGGTCGTCATAACCGCCAACGCGGACCAGCGATTTGGCGCCGCCGCTGCTGACGCCGCAAAGCATCGCCGATAACTTTTCGTTATTCATCGGGCCGTGCTGCGTATCGACAAGCATCCAGTCGTAGCCCGTGTGGGCGAGTTGCTCCACTACCGTGGGGCTGTGGGAATTGATAAACAATCCGAATTTGGGCTGGCCTTCGCGCAATTGCTGCTTGAACTCCGCGCCGGTAACGGGTGTGTCTGCCATAGTATTCATATCTCCTAAAAGTGAACCTCTATGGACTATATACAATTTCGTTGCGTCTAGTGCAGGAGCTGAATTTCGCGGCAGCCGGAAACTGGCGATGACAAGTTTCAACGGCGAAAACCGCTAGAATATTCGCACATGGTAAAAACCCTAGCGGGAGTTTCCTAGGAACGCGGCAAGAAAGCTGGGATGTGCCGCATTTCCAATCAGTTAGCGTGGCCACTCTGTATATACCACGGCATCAACGAAACGCGGGCACTGCGTCAAGAACCTGAGCCAGACTCATCCGTTCCTGGTCGATCTCTTCAACCTGCCAACGCACGCGCGGCCTCCCCTTTTTGCCTGTCCTATCGATCAACCGGCAACAGCGCACTTCCGCCAACTCATCGAGCAACCGGCGGGAACTGCCTTCGTAAGCAGCTTTCTGTGTGGCGTGCCTGTGCAGGAGCGTGACCAGTAAATAGGCCGTGACGCACATGAATGCGTGCACATGCAGCTTCTGATCAGTCCAGTGAAACTGTGGCCGGGTGGAGAGCAT
>SHUN01000191.1 GCA_009697495.1 Bryobacterales bacterium
GTCTGCTTGGCGGAACGGCGGCTGAGCAGCCACACAATGAGCATGACGCCGAGCGCCGCGCCGACGGCGAGGAAGAATGGCAACGGATCGTAATTGCGTTCGAGGAGCCAATCGGTGATGAAATACGGGCGGTGCAGGGAGCCTTCGCGGTGTGCGGCGAAAACGCCTGCGAAAATGCCAACGAGGAGGGCGGCTTCGATGGAGAGGAATGTGGAATAACGGGTGGCCGAGACGAGTAGCGGGGTCAATAGCGCCAGTGGCAAGACGAGCCAGACGGCGGCTTCGGTGATGCTGTAAACGCCGGCGCTGCTGAGGCTTCGCGCGGCGCCTTCGCTGCCGCGGAGAATGACGCTGGCGAGCGTGACCAAGCCCAGGCCGCAGCCCGAGATGAGCCACAACCGGGGCAGGCGGACGGGCAGGCCGCCGAGCCGATCGCTCAAATAAAACGCGGTCAGTACCCCGGCGAGAACAGCAGCTAGCCCGGCTCCCGACGTGAAATTCACAGCCGCAAGACCGGCTGCCGCCATCCAGATCAGGATGCCGGGGACCTTCCACCAAATCGATTTTTCTTGCCCCACGCGGGTTAACCCCTATCTCCCAGCATATCGCTGACGCTGCGTCCGGAGTTTCTCTCAACGACAATCATTTCATTGGCCAAACCCTTCACGGATCCGGCGCGGGAGCGTATTTCGGACAGCGAGACGCCATCGCGGCCACGCGGTTTGATCAGCCAGCGGCCCATAATTTCGCCAACGCCGCTCGGCGGGGCCTGATCGGGGAGAATTTCGCCGGCCGCGGTCAAGACCTGCACTCGCATGGCGAGCGTTGCCGCCGATTGCGCGGCGACTGCCTCCCACGCTGGCGCATCGGGCGGGATGAAGAGGAGGCAGAACTGGTAGCCCTCGCTTTCGCGTCGAGTTAAAAAACTCGCCAGGCGGGCGGCCTGTTCCTCCGGCTTGGCCTCACCGCTGCGGGCGATGATTTCAAAAGCGGCGTCCCGATCATCGTTCGCTTCGCGCTCCACGCCGTCAGCGGCGAAGCACCAATCGTCGCCCAGTAATCGGCGTTCAATGGCCACTCGCGCGGCGGCTGCGGTGGCATCGTCCTGCGGGCTGGTGACGAGATAGGCGCAGCCGCGCTTGCGTTCGGCCACGCTGCGTTCGGGGGTGCGGACCATCATCTTGCCGCTTCGGGCATAGACTTTCCAAAGAACCATTCGCAGCGGATCGCCGGGGGCGTACTGCCGCATTTCGACGCGGTCGCCTTTCGGCTCGGCGTACGGATCGGACAGATCGTCGCCTTCGGCCATGCCCGAAGGGGGCGGCATTTGCGACAGCATTCCACGATAGGGAAGAACGCGCAGCGTGACATCCTCTTTTCGACGCCAGGAGATTTCGGTAAGCCCGAAGAGATCCCGCACGGCGAATCGGCGCACAACCCGCTGCACGATGCAGCGCCGGGCGGGAGAGGCCATTTCGACCAGATTAGCGCCATCCCGCTCCAATTCCACGCGCGCGGCCGTTTCGCCGCCGCCGTCATTCACCCACTGCCAATCAACCACGGCGAACGGAATCCAGCGAGCGCGGCGGAGGCGGTAACCGGTGGGTTGGGGAATGCCTGTATCCAAGTCCAACTCGCCCGGCGTGAATGCCTTGCGCGTTCGCAGCCAAATAATGGCCGCCGTCAGTATCGTGCAAAGAAGGAGCGCGAGCAGCACCAGCGCGCCGCCTAACCCGGCCACCAGCAGCACCAGATCCCGGCTCAGGACGCCGTACACCCACATGGCGGTGGCGAACAGCAGCAGAAACGCGAGGCCGGTACGGGTGAATGGGAACACGCCGATGAGCGCGAGCACCGGCACGCGGAGGAAGCGCCGCCAGAGGCTGGCAATAGGCGCGCCCATCCGCCCAATCACTCTTCGTATTGCCGCTGGCCATCGTACCGTCATTCGGCGTCGCAAATTCCCTCTACTTTGATTTTGACGTATGATCGCCTTGTTCCGGTACCATGCCTTCTAAAACCTTCCGCCGCGGATTTCTCTTCAGCGCACTCAGCGCCGCTCCCGTTTTTGGCCAACCCAAGCGGCGGCCCAACTTCATTTTGGTCCTGGTCGACGATCTTGGCTGGCGGGACTGGGGCTGCTATGGCCATCCTTTCCATGAGACGCCGAATCTGGACCGGTTGGCCGCTGAAAGCGTCAAATTTACCCAGGCCTATTCCGCCTGCCCGGTTTGTTCGCCGACACGGGCGTCGTTGATGACCGGGCGCTATCCGGCCCGGCTGCGCTTGACCGACTGGATTCCGGGACGCCGCCAATGGCCAACTTCCAAGCTCCTCACCGTACCCTTTGAACAGCAACTCCCCCTCGCCGAAACAACTTTGCCAGAACTGCTCAAACCACTCGGCTACCGGTCGGCCAGTGTCGGGAAATGGCATCTGGGCGGGGAAGGGTTCGCCCCCGCCGATCAGGGTTTCGACGTGAATATCGGCGGGGACCATCGCGGGTCGCCACCCGGTTATTTCGGCCCGTTCAACCTGGTGAATCTGAAGGGCGGCACGAAGGCCGACCTGCTGACTGACCGGCTGACTGAGGAAGCCGCTCAATTCATCAGCGACAACGCCGGCCGGCCGTTCCTGCTTTATTTGCCCCACTATACCGTTCACACTCCAATCCAGGCGCCGGAGGCGCTTACCGAGAAGTATCGCCGCAAGATGGCATCGTTGGGCCTGGACGGCAATCCAACGTATGCCGCAATGATGGAAACACTCGATCATTCTATCGGCAGGTTACGCGAAAAAGTGAAGGCCGCGGGAATCGAAAACGAAACGGTCTGGATTATCACCTCCGATAACGGCGGGTTGCGGTTCGAGGGGAAGGCCCCGAAACCGGTGACGGATAACTCCCCCGCGCGCAGTGGCAAGGGGCATCTTTATGAGGGCGGGATTCGAGTGCCGCTGCTGATACGCTGGCCGGGCGTGACGAAGAACGGGGCCGAGCCGGCGACGCCGGTGATCACGCCGGACCTGTTTGCGACGGTCGCCGAAATCGCAGGCGCGAAGCTTGGCCAAGCGGTGGACGGAAGGTCTTTGACTCCTATTCTGCGGGGCGGACAATTGGCGGTCAGGCCGCTGTTTTGGCATTATCCGCACTACAGCAACCAGGGCGGAACGCCGGGCGGCGCGATTCGGGACGACGAATGGAAGTTGATCGAATTTTACGAAGACGGGCGATTGGAGCTTTACCACCTCAAGAGCGACGCCGGTGAACGGCTGAATCTGGTTCAAAAGCATGCGGCAAAGGCGCGGGAAATGCGCGAGAAACTCAACGCTTGGCGAAAATCTGTTAACGCGGTGATGCCGAAAGTGAATCCGGCGTACAATCCCGCGACGGCTGACCAGGGGCTGACTGGCTTCGAAACGCCGACCCCGCCGATCGATAATTAAGGGGCCGCTCGCCCGGGAAAAGTTGCTTTTCGAAGAAGAGCTCATGGATTTGGCCGTCGCCGTGCCGCCGCCATCGGGATGCCTCCGGTGACGCAGGTGGCTTAGAATCGGGTAATGACGCGGCCAGAGGACGGTTCTTCCGATGCAAAAATTCAACCGGGGTACCGCGGTCTTCTGGAGAACGTCGCCTTACTTCTGGAAGAAGCCCGCAATGCCGCTGCCCGAACGGTCAATAGCTTTATTACCGTAACGTATTGGGAAATCGGCCGGCGCATCGTGGAGCACGAACAGCACGGCAAGTCCAAACCTGGTTACGGAGATCAGGTCATTCAACGCCTGGCGACCGACTTGACCGCGAGACTCGGGCGTGGATTTTCCCGGCGAAACGTGTTCCAGATGCGGCAGTTCTACCTTTTGTACCGGGAAGCCGGACTGCATCGACCTGCAAAGGCACTCCCGCCTCCGCCAGAGAAAGTGCAGACACCGTCTGCACTTTCTCTGGCGGGGGAGGCTGCCGCTGGTTTCCCACTTCCGTGGTCGCACTACGTGCGGCTTCTGTCGGTAGAAAAACCCGAGGCGCGAGCATTCTATGAAACGGAGGCGTTGCGTGGCGGCTGGTCTGTTCGCCAACTCGACAGACAGATCGCCACACTCGTCTTTGAGCGCACCGGCCTTTCCAGGGGACCGCAAATCGGCGACGTAAAATCCCTTCAAAAAACGTCCGGCTATTCGGTGCCGCCAGAACAGGAGATCAGGGACCCGCTGGTGCTGGAATTTCTTGGCCTCAAGGATGAGTATTCGGAGAGCGATCTGGAAGAGGCGCTGGTTTTCCATCTTGAACATTTTCTGCTGGAGCTGGGCAACGACTTCGCGTTCCTGGCCCGGCAGAAACGGCTGCGTGTCGGCGACGAGTGGTATCGTATTGACCTGCTCTTCTTCCACCGCCGCCTGCGATGTCTCGTCATCATCGATCTGAAACTCGGGAAGTTCACGCATGCCGACGCCGGGCAAATGAACCTTTATCTAAATTACGCGAGGGAGCACTGGACCAACCCGGACGAGCATCCACCGGTGGGATTGATTCTTTGCTCAGAGAAAGACGAAGCCGTCGCTCATTATGCGCTGGGTAATCTGGCGAACAAGGTTCTCGCCAGGGAGTACAAGATTGCCCTGCCAACCGAAAAGGAACTCGCTCACGAACTCACCCGTCGGCGGCGCTCTTTCCATTTGTAGATTCAGCAGCTCGCTCGAGCCGTTGTTACCGCGGCGACCCGCGGTCCAGCGGGAGGCTCGGAGTGAAACAAGGCGCGGCAACTTCGGGCCAAACTTGACAATTGGCGAAATGCGGTCAAAGCGGTAATGCCGAAACCTAACCCGGCTTACAATCCCGCGACGGCTGACCAGGGATTAACCGGGAGCGAAAAGCCGACTCCTCCCATCGGCTAGGATTTCTTCCTTTTCAATTTCTTCAACAGGTCCGGGCTGAATTCGCGGAGCAGGTTACCGAAAAGCCGGCCGGAGTAGCCGCCGCCGATACGAACGAGGCAGTCCCGATTCGATGTGACGCTGTCCGGCATCCACAGCTTTTGCGCGAAGGAGCCGCCAGCGATGCCGATAGCTTTCGCTGCGCCGAAATGGTATTCCCCGTCGCCATAACGACTCATCCAAGTTTGTTTGAGCGCCTGGGTCAACCTCTGTCGAACCGGCCCCTGGCCGACGCGAAAATAACGGGGATCTTCGTTCCAAATTGCGCCAGCGGAGGCATCCAGCCCATTGACAACGCTATCGTTCAGCAAGCGCGCGCCATAACGCTTCCCGAAGCCGTCCCAGTGCGGGCCCCATTCTTCAGGCCGGTTATTGTACGTACGCCAGGCAGAGGTGATCGGGCCGCTAACGAGGAGACTGCGCGGACCGTATGTCGCGTTGGCAAACCACTTCAGCCTGGCTTCGCCCGTTAACGGCTCATAGCTCTGAGCCGTGAGGGGAAGCATCGCAAAAAACAGGACTGTTACCAAGAACTGCATGGATTGTTATTACTTTGGCAAAAAGAGTAAGAGAGTGGCCAGAAAGGCTAGCACGACGACGCTGTTGATGAAAACCCTCTCCGGCATTATCGTTAGCAATTTGCGGCCCATTAACGCGCCGGCCATGACGAATGGAATGAGCGCCGCGTCGAATGCGAGCGACTGGGAGCTGAACAGTCCGAGGTTTGCATAGACAGGGACCTTGCTGATGTTGACGATGAAGAAGAACCATGCGCCGGTGGCGACGAACTCCTCACGCGGCAACTGCTTGCTGAGCAGGTACATGTTCATGACCGGCCCGGCGGCGTTAGCAACCATGGTGGCAAAACCGGCAGACGTGCCGTAGAAACCGGCGTGCTTCCATCCGGAGGGAGGGACGGCCGTCGTCTTCCGCTGCCGCCAGAGAAACAAAAGCAGCATGACGAGGGAAATGGCGCCGACGACGGGCCGAATAAGTTGATCGGGATATCGCAGCATCACCGCGCCGCCGGCCATGCCGATCAAGACCCACGGAAACAGGGAAAACAGCGCTCCCGCCGCTGCGTGGCGCCGATAATAGAAGACAGCGAAGGCGTCGGCGCAGATGAGCAGCGGCAGAAGCCAGGCGGCTGACAGGCGGGCATCGCCGACGGTTAAAATGAACACCGGCACCGACAGAATGCCGAATCCGGGCATGCCGGTTTTGGCGACTCCGACGCTGAAAGCGCAGAAGGCACCGAGCAGCCATTTGTAGAGGGGGAAATCTGGCATGCAACCAAAACAGAAAAGGTGAGTCTAACATGTAAAGATGTTTTCTCTTGGTAC
>SHUN01000192.1 GCA_009697495.1 Bryobacterales bacterium
TTCAGGAAAGTGCGTGTTAGTCTGGGCCTGCCGGTGAAGCGGAGACGGGCTCGGGTGGCGACCAAGCCGATCAAGGATTAGCCGGCCGGAACTCATCACGGACGATGACCATATAAAGCCACTCCGCGTCACTACCCTTTCAGCAACATGGCTTTGACCCGGATCCCGAAGTGAAAGACGCATCGGGGTTGCCGGCGCTGCCGATGGCCGCAAAAGCCCCGAAGCACGCGCTGGCTCCTGGAACGGCAGCTAGAGATTCTTGAAGCGGCTGGGGCGAAGAAGATTTGGCGGCTCCGGTGAAAGACGTGACGTTTACCGTGCATATTGTAGGGACGGCGCGCATGGGGATGACCCGAGCGGTCGGTAGTGAACCGGGATCATCAGTGTCATGAGCTGGCAAACCTGTTCCTGGTTGATGGAAGCAGTTTTGTGACTTCCGCGCGACAGCAACCAACGGCAACATTTCACGCGCTAGCGTTTCGCGGAGCGGCGCGTTGGGACGGTAGTTCCGATTGGCGATTCAGTTGCAATGGAATTCGGCGGAGGATCTTTCCCTTGACCGCCACTTTGCCAACTCTTCGATCCGTCATCATCTGCCCAACGGTGCAGGCGAAACTTTGCCAACTGGCTTTTGATGCCTTTACTTCGCGGCCCGGCGAAGGAGAAAGCATTGGCGGTGTCCTGCTGGGGACGTCCGGACCCGCCGGGCTGGAGGTCACGAATTTTTGGCAAGGTGTTGAAAATAGGACGGATGTGGTTGGGTATTGGAGCATTCGCCGGCGCGTGACTCATACCTTGGACGGAACGGGGGTACTAATGGTAGTTGCGCCGGTGTCCGTGCAGCGGGCCGACGCGCTGGTATGGCAGCGTGACGCCGCCGGGAAGGACACGGAATGTTGTCGGATGACGTTTGAAATGGAACGGCGGGCGTCGAAACGGGAGGATCGGCTTACCGAAATGAAACCGGTTCAAGTGTCGGCCGAGTACCATCCGCGTTGGTGGAGTTTGGCGGCCGCGTGCGTGGTGTTGGCGGCGCTGGCGGTTTGGATGATATGGGCCCAGGCCGAGCCTCCCGCGCCCGGCGTTGTGCTGGAACTGGAAGGCGGGAAGGATGAGCTGCGAATCCGTTGGCGGGAGAGCGGGATGGGGAGGCTGGAGTCGGCGGCGCTGATGGTGCGGCAGGGGCGTGAGGAAAAGACCGTGGATCTGGCAGGGGAGTTTAAGCCGGAGGGCGGATTGACGGTGCCGCTAAAGTCGCATGAGGTGATCGTGAGTCTGCGCGTACTGCGCCACGGGCAGAGGGCGGTCGTCCGGACGGTTACCTATTTGGATCCAGGGCGTGTAAAGGGCACTCGCGGTGAAGGGGAAGTGGAATGGCTGCGATTTCGTAACCGGGAGTTGGAAGGAATGGTCGCCACAATGCAGGCGCAGTTTTAGTCCACGGCGGTTTTGGACCAGTCTTTGGGAGCCACCCAGCCCGGGTGAGGCGTTGACGTGTAAAAGTAGTCGCCTTTGGGATGGAGCGCGATCCAGGCGTCGAGCTTCTGACCGAGAGGGCTCGAGCCGGCGGCAAGAGGCGTCTTCTCTTCGGGGTCGAGTTTGATATTGAAAAGTTCCTGGACGGGAGGGTCGGAGAGCGTACGGACCAGTTTCCAGTCACCGTCTCGCAGCGCGTATTGCTTGATGCCGGTTTCCGGTTGGGTGCAGAAGAAAAGGTTCTCGCGCGGGATGGATGAAGCCGCGCCCGTCAATTGCGGCCAGAGATTCAGGCCGTCGAGCGGGTTCCTGGGCGCCAACCGTATTTGGGCGGCCGCGGCCAATGTCGGCAGGACGTCCCAGATCGCCATCACTTGATGGCTCGTGCCGGATTTGAGTTTGCCGGGAGCGTTGATAAATGCGGGGACGCGGATGCCTCCTTCGTAGGTAGTGGCTTTGCCGGCACGGAGCGCGCCATTGTCGGCGCCTTGCGCTTTGGGACCGCCGTTGTCACTGGAAAAAAAGACGATGGTATTGCTGTCAAGGCTTGCGGTGACGCGTCCGATGGCCTGATCGAGGGCGTCGACCATCGCGGCATACGTTCGGCGCCGCGGGTTTTCGATGTGCTTGTATTTCTCAATAAGCGCGGGAGGCGCTTGCAAAGGCGAGTGGGGTGCGTTGAAAGGGAGGTATAGAAAATAGGGTTTCGTCTTGTCGCGCGCATTGAGCCAGCGAATGGCCTCGGTGGCGAGGAGGTCGGTTGCGTATCCCGCCTCGCGGATCGATTCGCCATTTCGCTGCCAGTCGATCCCGTTGTCGCGGAGATGCGTGTTGTAGTCGATGGCGCCGTTGACGTGGCCGTAGAAATGGTCAAAACCGCGGCTCCCCGGGAGCAGCTTTTTATTGCTGTGCCCCAAATGCCATTTACCGATGATGGCGGTTTGGTAGCCCGCGTTCCGGAAGCTTTCGGGGAGTAGTTGTTCGGTTAGCGGGAGGCCATAATAGGCCCATGGACGGACCACGCTGTAGGCGAGTCCGAACCGAATCGGATTACGTCCGGTGAGCAGCGCGGAGCGAGTCGGCGAGCAGAGCGGGTAGGCATAAAAACTTTCCAGGCGAAGGCCGGAGTTGGCAAGCCGGTCGATGTTGGGCGTTTGTTCCGGACCGCCATGGTAGCCGACGTCTTTCCAACCGAGATCGTCCGCCAGGATGACGACGATGTTGGGCCGCATCGCGGGTTGGGCGAGGGCGGACGTTGTCAGTAGAAAATTGCGGCGGGTCATGGCTCAACTCCGAACGCCCCGCCGCCACTTCAACATCTCCAGCACAAACCCATCCCGCCGCGCCCGCGCCTCATCCGGGCTCTTCAATGACCAGTCATAAAACCCCCGCCCCGTCTTCGCCCCCAAATCCCCGCCCGCCACCAACTCCTTATACCGCGCCGGCGCCTCCACCCCGTTATACAAATCGGACGCCACATACTCCAATATCCCCATCGACATGTCTAACCCCACAATGTCCATATGCTCCAACAGCCCATACATCGGCAACCGCAACCCAAAGCTCATCCGCGCCGCCAAATCCACCTCGGAGGCATCCGCAATTCCCTCGCTCACAATATGCGCCGCTTCCCGAATTAACGCCATATGCATGCGATTCCCTAACTGCCCCGGCGTGTCTTTCTTCACCACCACCGGCACTTTCCCGCACGCCGTCAACAAATCCCTCACTTGCTCCGCCAACACCAGCGAAGTCCGCGCCCCCATCACAATCTCCACCAACGGCATCAAATGCGGCGGATTCCAGAAGTGAGTCGTCATCACCCGCTCCGGCCGCGCGCACCGTTCCGCTATCGCCGTTATGCTCAAACCCGAAGTGTTCGAAGTGAGAATTCCCCCAGTCAAACCATCTAGTCGTTCAAACAACTGTTGTTTAAACGACAAATCCTCCGGCCCCGATTCAATCACCAAATCCGCGTTCGCCACTTCGGTCTCAAATGCGGCGGCCGCCCGCAAATGAGCCGAAGAAAACGCCGCCTGTTCCGCCGTCACCAGGTCATGAGCGGACAGCAAAGCCAACTGCTTCCGCGCCGCCCCCAGCCCCGCCTCGGCGCTCGCAGCGGTCCTCCCCAGAATCACCGCCTCCACGCCACCCAGCGTCAGCGTCATCGCGATTCCCGGCCCCATCATGCCCGTCCCAATGACAACGGCTTTCACTTCTTCAGCTCAATCACCAGCGCCCGGTACGGCTTCGTCCCCAGATTCTTCAGCACCGGCGCGTCCTCGCCCTTGTCGTGCCAAATCACCTCGCCGCTCTTGCGCTCCCGCACCGCGCGTTCCTTCGTCTTCGAATCGATCCGCTCATACTTCGAATCGTCCAGAAACACGATCAACTGATCCGTCGGCCGAATATAGCGTTCCCGCGAAACGCCCGGCAGATAAATCACTTCCTTCACCCGCACTTTCGGGTTCTCCAGCTTCACCGTCTCCGGCATCGGCGCCCATCCCATCAAGCGCATTCCGCCCACGGTCAGGACGCAAGCGCCTATTGCCACGAATAGATATCTCATCCCAATACCAATACCACGCAGCCTCACCGGTTTGAAACACGAATTTCCTCCGCGCCCGCTTGCGTTGAGACGATACTAAGGTATATCTAGTGTTGCTGTACCCCCTGAGGGCGCGCCCGCCCTCGCCAGTTGTTCCTCTGACCCGGGCGCATGAAAGCCGGGATACTGTTCCCCCGGCGGGAGCTTCCAATATGCAACTTCGTGTCCTCGCCTTTGTCCTCGCGGGAGGCAAAGGGACCCGTCTTTACCCGCTCACCAAGGAACGCGCCAAACCCGCCGTACCCTTCGGCGGCCGCTATCGCCTTATCGACTTCGTTCTTTCCAATCTCATCAACTCCGGCATTTATTCCACGTACGTTCTCATTCAATTCAAAAGCCAGTCTCTCCTCCAGCACATTCGCGACGGCTGGGACTTCGGCGGCCTGCTCAAGAATCAGTTCATCATCCCCGTCCCCGCCCAGATGCGCTCCGCCGGCGAAACCTGGTACCGCGGCACCGCCGACGCCGTCTACCAGAACATCAACCTCATCGAACAAGCCGATCCCCACCTCGTCTGCATCTTCGGCGCCGATCACATCTACCGCATGAACATCCGCGAAATGATCGAGTACCACGAGCAGAAGCGATCCCAGATCACCGTCGCCGCCATTCCCGTCCCCAAAGCCGAGGCGCGCGAATTCGGCGTCATCGAATGCAGTCACGACGGACGCATCACCGGCTTCCACGAGAAAAGCGATAATCCTCCCACCATGCCAGGCAATCCCGAAATGTGCCTCGCCTCCATGGGCAATTACATCTTCTCCACCGGCATGCTGCTCAAGGAGCTCTACGACGACGCCGCAAATGAAAGCTCCTCCCATGACTTCGGCCGTGACATCCTGCCTTCCCTCGTCGGAAAGGTAGACATGTTCGCCTACGATTTCAATACCAATCGCATTCCCGGCGATCCTCCCAGCTCCGTTGCCTATTGGCGCGATGTCGGCACCATCGACGCTTACTACGACGCCAACATGGATCTCCGCGACGTCGCCCCCGCGCTCAATCTCTATAATCGCGAATGGAGACTCCGCACCGCCGGCTTCGAAGACCCGCCCGCTAAGTTTGTCTTCGACCAGGAGGGCCGCCGTGGCTCCGCCGTCGATTCCATCGTCTCCGGCGGCTCCATTCTTTCCGGCGGTCAGGTGAAGGGGTCCATTCTCGGCCGCGGCGTCCGTGTCCACACCGGCGCCGAGGTCGAGGACTCCATCCTTTTCGATAACGTTGACATCGGCCGTCACGCCAAGGTCCGCCGCGCCATCCTCGACAAGAACGTGCGCATCCCCGAAGGCACCACCATCGGCTACGATCTCGAAGTCGATAAAAAACGCTTCTACGTCACCGACTCCGGCATCGTCGTCGTCGAAGGCCACCGCAGCCACGTTGAACTGGCGACGATGTCCGTATAAAAGCAATGGGAGACAGGCTTCCCGGCCTGTCCGCATCCCAGGTTGCCATCCGGCGCGGCTTCCCTCCGGTCGCTAAGTGACTAGCGCCCCCACCCATTCCCCCGGCCCCGCAAACACCCTTGCGCCCGCGTCCGTTTTGCGCGATTTCATTCATAACGTGTTCGATAGTTCGACAGTTTTGCTTGCCACCCTGTCGATTATCCCTACAACCGTTCGTTACAAACCCATTCGTTCGTTGATTAAAAAGCACTTATTTGTTTGGCCACCCATTTGCATTAGGATAAACAGAAGGAGTTTGAACCAGATGATCATACAAAAGGCGGTTTTCCTAAGTACGGCGGTAGCGGGACTCCTGCTATTTTCCACCGCGTGCGCCACCAAGCGCCACGTCCGGGCATCCATTGCGCCAGTCGAGAACCGCGTCGGAGCCGTCGAAAAACGGGCCACCCAGTCCGAGGCCGACGTCGACGCCCTTGAAAAACAGTTGTCCCAAACCACCGAAATCGCCAGCGGAGCTGAACGGGAAGCTAAGCTCGCCAAATCCATGGCAACCACCGCCGATGGTAAAGCTGTCGTCGCCGATGGCAAAGCCGTCGCCGCCGGTCTACGCGCTGACGGAGCCAATACCCTCGCCGAAAAGTCCTTGACGCGCATCGGCGAAGTCGAAACCCAGTTCGGTAAATCCATCGACGGTCTCTATGAGAACCTCGACAACTACCAGATGTCCCGCGCCGAGAACATCACGTTCTCTTTCAATAAATCCGAACTA
>SHUN01000193.1 GCA_009697495.1 Bryobacterales bacterium
TTCTTCCCCGCGCTGCGGTCGCTCGCCCCCACCCACGTCAGCTCGAACCGGGGATGATTCTGCAAAAATCTCACGAAGTGCTGACCCACCATTCCGGTGGCGCCAAGCACGCCTACTGGTATCTTCATGCCTCGCTCTTTCCTTCTTCAAGTAATTGCCGCACAAGCTGCGCATACAGCCCGGTGGCCTTCAATAATTCCGCTTTCGGCACCCGCTCCTGGCTCGTATGGGCCACATGAATCGTGCCCGGACCCAACAAAAGCGGCTTCCCCCACGCCCCGCCAAACGCCGGAATGTCCGTTGTGTACTTCATCACATCGGTCTCAAATCCCGGCCGCGCGTCCATCAATATCGCCGGAATGCAAAGCTGTTCCTTCGCCTCCACTAACCCCTCGCACGCCGCCAAAACAGCCGCCCGCACCGGCGCAGGATCATCCACCAGCCGAATCAACAACTCCGCCCGCGCCTCATCCGGAACCACATTCGGCGCCCGCCCGCCCGCAATGGTTCCAATGTTCAACGTCGACGGCCCCAGCACCGGATGCACCGGCCAGTCAATGCGCCGCACCCGCTCCAACGCGTCCAACAACTTCTCAATCGCCGACTCGCCCAACTCCGGATACGCCGAATGCGCCATCCTTCCCGATGCGACTAATTCATACCGCAAAGCGCCCTTCGAGCCCAACGCCAGCTTGCACGAAGTCGGCTCGCCATTGATCAGATAACGCGATCCGCGCGGCTTGTTCGCCATGAAATAAGCGCCCGCCGAATTCCGCTCTTCCCCGACAACGAACAGCAACGCAAACCCGCGCCGCCCTTCGGCCAGCAGCGCCTTCGCCGCATGAATCATGCAGGCGATAATTCCTTTTACATCGCACGCCCCGCGCCCCCAAATGAATTCCTCATCTTCGCGCGAGGCAAAAAACGGCGGCACCGTATCCAGATGGGTCGACATCGTCACCACCGGATCCCCCCAAATTGCGAGCAAATTGAAGCGATTCGGTTCCACTTCGATCCGCTCCAGCGTCCCGCCATACTCCGCCGCCAGCGGCTCCAAATAATCGAACAGCCAATCGCCGACGGCCTTCTCATTGCCGGTGATCGATTCAATATCCACGAGGGTTCTTGTGAGCGCGAATACGTCCATACTCTCCATCCTCTGGAAGCAAAACGCCGGGAGAGTAGACAGGGTGCGCCCGTCACTTCTCCGTAGCGCCCCATCCGGCCATGCATTGGCATTTCGCCAAGAGTCCGAATGACAGTGAGCCGGTCTTACCCGTACTCCCCAACTTTTCCGCGTGCCGCCCCGCTGGAAAAACTTCGGCGAAGTTGCCCTTTTCCAACAGCCTTCCGTGCGACGGAAACCGCGGCTGCTGTACTTGTGACCTTCGCTCCTCTACCGAGTTCTCTAACAGGGTAGCGAAGTACCGCCCGGTACGTCAACATCTTGAAAGCAACCCGGGCGGCACTCACGGACCGCCCGGCACACTGATCGAAACCACGAGACACAAGCCGAGCGCGCCCTAGAACGTAAACCGCCCGGTGAATTGAATCTGCCGCGGCGTCCAGTACGACGACTGCAACTGCTGAATACCGTCATTCGCGCTCGGGTTGGTTAGACCCTGAATGTTAAACGCATTGAACGCATCGATATTAAACCGCAGCTTGTACCGCTCGCCAAGGGCGAACTCCTTGTAGATAGAAACATCTGACTGGAAGTTCTTCGGCCCCTGCAGCACCATCGCGTTGTACGGATTTGTGCCGGAAGGACCAGGCGAAAACGGAGTTGTCACGGTTTGCCCGTTGTTCAACGGGACCGACACGTTATTGGTGCCGAAGTTGGCCGCGCCCGGCGTGTTGTTGATCGGCGCCAGGTACGGCTGGTAATTCGCCGGAATACCTTGCACGCCAGTCGCCGAATTGATTTGATTGGGCGGCAGATAGCCGTTGAACCACATGTAAGCGGGACGGCACACGCCCGAACGGCAATCCGTCACAGGCGAGGAGTTTTTGTACGAAGTGATAGGGTTCGTCGCGCCCCAGTTGGAGTTGGCCACTTGGAAGGACTGTGCCACCACGGTGCCCACGAAAGCAACCTGGAAGCCACCGAAGGCGGCGTTGAGGAGCTTGTTATCGCCACTGAGGAATCGGCGTCCCTTGCCGACGGGCACATCCAAGACGCCATTAAAGGTCACGCGGTGCATCGGAATCGCCGTATCCGGCCGGTAGTTCTGCCAACGGTTGAAGGCGCGGCTCGGTTCGAACTGCGTGCCGACATCCATCCCCTTGGGAATGGCTCCCGGGGCGAAGCTCTCGACCGGATTAATCGTGTTGTCGCGGAAGGTATTGCCGCCCACGCGGAAGGCGCGCGAGTAGACATAGAAGGCCTGATAGCCGAACCCTTTGCGGTACGGCCGCTGGTAGTTAAACTGCAAAGCGCTGTCGTTGGAGAAGCCGAACTTCGTCGACTGCGTGATGCCGCCCCAAGTGCGGTTGTCATAGGGGCGCGTGGCGACGCCGGCAAACTGCCCGGTGGGCGGCTGCGTGCCGGTGGTTACCTGCCAGACATACGCCGAAGGCGCGTTGTTGATCAGGTAGTTCTGGTCCAGGTTCTCGCCGTGCGTGTAGACGTAGGAAGCACGGAATACGGAGCCGTCGCGGAGCGGCTGCTCAATGGTGAAGTTGGCTTCCTGCACGCGGGCGGGCGGATAGTTGGGGCTGGCCACGGTGCCGGTGCCGATGCCGGGCAGCAGTGCGTTCGTCGAGTTGCTGTTTACTACGTTGGCCGAGTTGACGCCGGTCACCACGGTTATCGGGTTGCGCAAAAGGAAGTTCGGCAGGCCGTCCGGCGACTGGGCCGCCGACGTGTAGCTTTGGGAATAACCGGCCGTGAACGGATAACTGGCCGTCAGGTAACGGATCGAGTTCCGGACCGGCACGGGATAAATGTAGGTGCCATAACCGCCGCGGATAACGGTTCCGCCGCGGCCGAACGACGGCGTGTAGGCGAAGCCCAGGCGGGGCATAATGTTGGCGTTGCTGCCGGCGATGCCGCGCGAAGGCATCCCGGCTTCGTCCATCGACATGAACTTGACGCCCAAGTTGCGGAGATTCGTGATCAGCGCTTCGTGCGTCAATCCTTCCTTAAGGTAGTAGTCGAGCGGCCGAGGCAGAACCAGCGCCTTTTTCTCCAGGCTGAATCCCACCAGGTAATCGTTGGCCGCGCGCGGCGCCGGGTGGGCTTCCCAGCGCATACCAAGGTTTATAGTAAGCCGCCGGCTCACACGCCAATTGTCCTGAATGTAGGAGGCAAATTCGATCAGCCAGCAATTATTGAAAGGCGCGTTGCGGTTTTGGCTAAAGCTCGACGCCGCGCCCAGGAAGAAGTCCGCGTCGGCGAAGCCGGTGTTGGGCCTGGCGCCGAAGGTGGCTCCCGTGGTGGGGTCGAGGATCGCCGTAGCCTGATTGGTGTACGCAACCTGGTTGGGCGAACGGTCCGACATGTAGCCGAACTTTTCCTGCCGGACGCGAGCGCCGAAGGCGAGCTGATGCTTGCCCCAAATCTTGTTAAAGTTCTGGTCCAGCGTCGTCAGCCGCTGGCTCATGCCATAGTTCCATTGCGAGCCGCCGTAGGGCATTAACAGGTTGGCCCCGATGGCGGGGAAGCCAATCTGACCGAAGTTGTTCGGGAGTCCGAATTGCTTCTCATAGTTCTCCCGCGAAGCGTCGTTGCCTTCCACGTACATGCGCTGCCACTGCATGCTCAGAATGGTTTCGGAGAACAGCGTGGGAGAGAATGTCTTGGAATAACCGAGCGCGCCGCTGATGGTTTGGATCGGGATGCGCTGATAGCCGGTGGCTCCTTCCGGCAAACCGCTGCCGGCGATGTTGGCCGGGGAGGCAATTGGATAGTTCCGCAGCGCCTGCTGCTGTTGATCGATCTCGGTGAAACGGAAATACGCGCGGTTTTTTTCGTTGAACGTATGGTCCAGGCGGACCGTGTAGTTCGGCACGGTTTGCGTGGTCGGGTTTTGTCCGTTCAAATTGAAATTGACAAGCGGGTTGTCGGCCGACGTCGGGGTGGGCGTAGCGCCGTAGAGTAGCTTGGCCAGCGGGCTGATGCGGTTCAGCGGAATCTGGTTGTTCTGGAAGGGCAAGCGGGCATAGTTCTCCGCGGCGCCCTGAGTCGTGCTCGGATCGTACAATTGCTGCAGGATTCCGCTGGCGTTCACCAAGCCGCTGAAATCGCCACCCCGCATGGGCATGGTCGGAACTTTCATGAGCTGCTGGCGGCTTTGGCGCAGCGAGAATCGCTCAAAGGCCACGAAGAAGAACGTCCGGTTCCGTCCGTTATAGAGCTTAGGAATCCAGATGGGACCGCCCACCGATCCGCCAAACTCATTGCGAATCAGGGGGGGCGCCTTGAAGTTCGTTGGATCCTGCCGGGCGCGCGCGATACCGAAATAGTTGTTTCGAGCCGTTTCGAACATCGAGCCGTGGAACTGGTTCGTGCCGGACTTCGTGGTAAGAATCACCGTGGCCGGCGTCGCGAATTGCGCGCTGGAATTCATCGTCTCAAAACGCGCTTCCTGCACCGAGTCGGGATCGGGCAGCGTGGCCTGCGCGGAGTTGCCTTCGCCGCCGAAATTGCGATTGGTCATCGGCGCGCCGTCCTGCGAGTATTCCATGCCTTCCTGCATCACACCGTTGGCGCGCGTGCCGTTGGCTTCCAGGCCCGGTACCGTGTTCTGCGCCAAGCCCAGCACATTGCGCCCATTCTGCGGAAGCTGCTGTATACGGGCCGCATCAAGCTGGGTATTCACCGTGCCGCTGTCGTAGGTCGCCAACTGAATCGTCTCGCCGCTGACGGTCACCTTTTCGCTGACTTCGCCCACGGCCAGTTCCGGATTAAAAACCAGCACCTGGCCGTTCTGGAGCGTAATGGCGGATTCAGACTTCTTCATGCCAGCCGCACTGAAGGTAACCCGATAGGTTGCGGCGACAAGCCCCTTCAGCGCGTAGAACCCGCTGGCGTTTGAAATGGTTTGCACCGAAACGCCCGTGGCCCGGTTCAAGGCCTGTACAATGCATCCGGGAATGGCGGCCGACGTGGCGTCCTGCACGGTTCCCTGGATGGTGCCGGCGCCGCTCTGCGCGAGCAGGGCCGCGGAGCTGGCCAGCACGAGTAAGACCACTGGAACCCCAGTGGCCCTGAGACGGGTAAGAATCCTTGACATGAAGCGAATGCCCTTTCTGCGAACTTTGGGTGAGCATAGCACAGTTGGAACCGGCTATATTCTGGTAGAATGAAGCAGCAACCGCCGCCATTTCCATCCGCTTGCTACCGGCCCCCCGGAACACTCTCCACCAGCACCACCTGTCCCACCCGAACCTCCGCTTTGCCCTCCCACCGCTCGGGAATGAATGAAACCCGAAGCCGGGCCGGGTCCCACTTCGGCTGCGATGCCAAACGCCGCAACACGTCCGTCACGTCAAACCGATAGGTCAACCCCGTTCCCGGAACGCCCGCTTTTCCGCGAGTTGCCTCCCGCACGCCGAATAACGGCATGTGTCCGGCGAATCGTTGCGAGGACTTGGCGATGTCACCGTCCGGCGGCAGATTCAAATAAACCGCGAACGCCGGTGAATCGACGCCGGACCGTAGATTCTCAATCCCGAGAAAGTATCGTTTCTCAGGCCGATGGTTGATGTGCCGGAGTACCGAATCCTTCGAAGTCGAGAGCGAAATGTGCGTCGCCCTGGCGCCAAGAATAAACGGGGTGGACGTCGCCGCCGCGATTATAGGCTTGGAAGCTTGTTCGGCAAACGCCGTCACTGGGGGCAGAACCGCCAGCACAACATAAATCGCCGCCAACGCCGCCGTGGCCAGCCATGCCTCGCGTTGGCGCGGGCGATAGGGCCAACGTTCCAGTGCGCTCACCGCCATGCCTCCCGCCATCGCGATCACGCTGTGACCAGTGAATGCACAGGCCAGCATCAGCGGCCAGCAACTGGCGACGCAGGCAAGGCCGATCGTTCCTCCAAATCGGAGACAGTCGCGGTCCGCCCGCCATCCCACTGGCGCCAGCGGGCATCGGCGATGGCACCCGGCCAGCGCCAGCGTGTGCAGCGGCGTCACCGTCCATACAGCCGCAAGTGCAAAAAGTGCCGCAGGCACAGCATAGCTCTGCGTCCAGGATGCCTGCCGCACGCAGGCAGCCAACACGCCTACCCCGAGCCACGGCGCCAGATACCCAGC
>SHUN01000194.1 GCA_009697495.1 Bryobacterales bacterium
CCGCATACCCAGGAGCAGTACCAGCGCTTGCCGAAGAAGACGCCGAGAATGGGGACGAGCAGGGCGGAGCCGAGAATGCTGTAAATGATAAATGGCAGGGGGAGCGAGAAGATATAGGACGGCGTGAGATACTCCATCTTCAGCGGCCAGAAGTAACTGAAATAGTATTCGGGGTGTTGGAAGAATTTGAGTAAGAGAGGAATGGAGAAGGCGAACGTGGCTTGAATGACTATGACTGTTACTGTGCGGATGACTTGGTATCTATTGTGTTTGTATTTGCGAATGACGTGAATGCCGCCAGCGGTGACGGCGAGTGTGTACAGCGCGCCGTAGAGCGTCCATTTGCTATCGAGGCCGATGGCTTGCGCGATGGGGGTGAGACGTTCGGTGAAGTAGAGGACGAGGTAGAAAGCTGTGAACACGGCACTGAGGAACCAGGCGGAGAGGCCGCGGTTTTTGACGTCGTGGAGGAGGCGGTTCTTAATCATGAGGCGTGGGGATGCGGCTGAATTCGACGTCGAACTGGGCTTGGTGGAGATTGGCCAGGACTTCTCTCAGAGTACGGCGTTCGTGGATCCACTTTTCGAAGTACGTGTGATCCCAGCGGGAACCGAGCATGTTGAAGCCGGTGACCGCGCCGTTTTCGTGCATAATTCTGAAGCTGATTTCTTTGCCGGGGATTTGGTGGAAGAAGCTTTCGGAGGCGGCGGCGCCGACGGTGGTGTATTCGATGTCGAAGAATTTGGCGCTGTTGTAGAAGAGCGGTGGCTGGTAGTTAACAGTGTCGCCGAGCATGGCCTTAGCGGCGAGTTCGCCTTGGCGTTTGGCGGAGTACCAGATCTGTTCGATTTGGGCGTTGGGGAGTTCGGCGCAATCGCCGGCGGCCCAGACGTTGGGGAGGGAAGTTTGGAAACTGTTGGCGACTTGTATGCCGCGGGCTGTGGTGACGCCGCGGAGCCAATCGATGGCGGGGCGCACGCCGATGCAGATGCCTAGCATTTGGCAGGGAAATTCGATGTTTTGGTTGGTGCGGACCGCGCTGACGCGGCCTTTGGCATCGGCCGTGACCTGGGTGATTTCTTGATTTAAGTAGAGTTTAACGCCATGGCGGCGCATGTGGGCGGCGATGATTTCGCCTTCCTCTTTGGCGAGGGCCATGGGCCAATACCAGGAGTCGCGGACGAGGAAATCGACTTCGATCCCATGGTGAGTGAGGCACTCAACAAGTTCAACGCCGATCAGACCGCCGCCCGCGACGACGGCGCGCCGGGTGGTTGGGACAAATTCCTCGCAGGCCTCAAGGTCTTGGAGAGAAACGAAATTGACGGCGCCGGCTTTTACGGTTTCGAGGCCGGGCCAGTTGGGTTGAATGGGGACGGAGCCGGTGGCTAGGAGGAGTTTGTCGTAGCTGATCTGACGGCCGTTGTTTAGGGTGACGGTGTTGGCGTCGAGATCGGTGACCCAGCCGCGGATACGGTCGATTTTTTTGGCGTCGTAGGTTTTGCGCTCGAAGGGTTCGAGATCGCGGAGAGTGAGCCGGTCCATGAAGGCATACATCAGCGCCGTGCGGGAGATGAAGTAGTCGCTTTCGCCGCTGATAACGGAGATGCGGGCGTGCGGGTCGCGATCACGGAGCGCGAATGCGGCGGTGATGCCGGCGACGCCGTTGCCGATGATGACGTAGTGCATGCGGTGATTTCTATTGTCCGTGTTTGCGGCGGAAATAGAAAACGGCCACGCCCCTTTGCAGGAAGCGTGGCCGTTTTAGCGAACAGGGCTGGGACTGGTTTAGTAGTCCATGCCGCCGCCGTGGTGGTCGCCACCAGCGGGAGCAGCGGACTTCTTCTCGGGGATTTCGCAGATCATCGCTTCGGTGGTCAGCATCAGGGCGCTGATCGAAGCTGCATTCTGCATGGCCGAGCGAGTGACCTTTGCCGGATCGATAACACCAGCGGCTACGAGATCTTCGTATTCGCCGGACTGAGCGTTAAAGCCGTAGTTGGGGTTCTTGTTGCCGCGAACCTTCTCGATGATGATCGCGCCTTCATAACCGGCGTTGCCGGAGATTTGACGGATCGGCTCTTCGCAGGCGCGACGGATGATGTCGACGCCAATCTGCTCTTCGCCTTCAACCTTGATGCCCTTGAGAGCAAGCGCCGCGCGGAGCAGCGCGATGCCGCCGCCGGGGACGATGCCTTCTTCAACAGCCGCGCGGGTTGCGTGCAGCGCGTCTTCGACACGGGCCTTCTTTTCCTTCATCTCGGTCTCGGTAGCCGCGCCAACTTTGATGATGGCGACGCCGCCGGCGAGCTTGGCCAGGCGTTCCTGCAACTTCTCGCGGTCGTAGTCCGACGTGGTTTCGTCGATCTGCGCGCGGAGCTGTTTGATGCGGCCGGAGATGGCGACTTCGTCACCAGCGCCGTCAATGATGGTCGTGTTGTCCTTGTCGACCGTGACGCGCTTGGCGCGGCCGAGGTCTTCCAGACGAACGCCTTCCAACTTGATGCCGGTCTCTTCCATGATCGACTTGCCGCCGGTGAGGATGGCAATATCGTCCAACATGGCCTTGCGGCGGTCGCCGAAGCCAGGAGCCTTGACGGCGCAGGCGTTCAGGGTTCCGCGCAGCTTGTTGACGACCAGCGTCGCGAGCGCTTCGCCTTCCACTTCCTCAGCAATGATGAGGAGCGGGCGGCCGGAGCGGGCGATCTGCTCGAGCAACGGCAGAAGATCCTTCATGTTGCTGATCTTCTTTTCGTGGATCAGGATGTAGGGGTCTTCAATCACCGCTTCCATGCGGTCGGCGTCGGTGATGAAGTAGGGCGAGAGGTAGCCGCGGTCGAACTGCATGCCTTCAACGGTGGTCAGCTCGGTGACCATCGTCTTCGACTCTTCAACCGTGATGACGCCGTCTTTGCCGACTTTGCGCATCGCCTCGGCAATGATCTTGCCGATGGTTTCGTCGCCGTTGGCGGAGATGGTGCCAACCTGCGCGATCTTGTCATCGCTTTCCACTTTCGTGGACATTTTGAGGACTTCTTCGGTGACCAGAATAACGGCCTTTTCGATGCCGCGCTTCAGTGCCATCGGGTTGGCGCCGGCGGCGACAGCCTTCACGCCTTCGCGGAAGATCGCCTGGGCCAGGATGGTCGCCGTGGTGGTGCCGTCACCAGCAACGTCAGACGTCTTCGAGGCCACTTCGCGCACCATTTGCGCGCCCATGTTCTCGAGCGGATTGCTGAGTTCCACTTCCTTGGCGACGGTAACACCGTCTTTGGTGATGGTCGGGCCACCGAACTTCTTCTCGAGGACCACGTTCCGGCCCTTGGGTCCGAGGGTGACCTTCACCGCTTCGGCCAACTGATTCACTCCGCGCAGGATCGCCTGGCGGGCACTCTCACTATAAATAATCTGTTTAGCAGGCATGAGTTAAAGAAACCTCCTTGATACTTTTTGCGGTTAGGCAATCACGGCGAGAACTTCGTCTTCGCGCATGATCAGGTATTCGTTGCCGTCGACTTTGATGTCGCTGCCCGAATATTTACCGAAAAGGATTTTGTTGCCGACCTCGAGTTCGAGGACCACAATGTCTCCCTTATCGTTACGCTTTCCTTTGCCGACGGCGACGACTTCGCCTTCTTGCGGCTTTTCTTTCGCCGTGTCAGGGATGATGATGCCGCCCTGAACCTGTTCCTTTTCTTCGAGCCGCTTGACAACTATGCGGTCGTAGAGGGGACGAATATTCATGATGTTAACCTCTGGACTTTAGAACCTGTATTTGCTGCCTGGCGGCATTCGGAAGGCGCGCCTGCAACCGGCAACACGGATGTATGCCTGTGAATATTATTAGCACACTCCGGGGAGGAGTGACAAAAAAATGATCTAACTCATTGAAAAGAGGGGCAAGAAAAATTTGACGTTCGATCTAAAATCGACAACTCGATCTTTTTTCTTAGTGCAGTGGACTCAGATTTATATGAGCGGCGCCTAGTTGGCCATAATTTGTCTCGCCTCTCGCGCCAACTCCGACTATTATTTTCTAATGCGATCCCTCCGCCTGCTATTCCTCACCATAGCCCCACTCTGTGCCGCTGCCACATTCACCAGCGAAACGATTTTCGATTGGCGAACGCCGTCGACGCCGCAGATTTCGCCCGATGGCCGGCGCGTCGTCTACACGCTGGAGACGGCTGACCGCTTCGCCGATGCGTTTTATTCCAACCTCTGGATGGTATCCATTGATGGCAAGGATCACCGCCCATTGACCAGCGGGAAATGGAAGGACTCGTTGCCAAGGTGGTCGCCGGATGGCGGGGAAAAGCTGGCCTATGTCTCGACGCGGGCCGGGAAGCCGCAGATTTTCGTGCGCTGGATGGACACCGGGGCGGAGGCGAAAATCACCGATCTGGAGAATGCGCCATCGTCGTTGAGTTGGTCGCCAGATGGCGGGACGCTGGCGTTTTTGACACGCGTGGCGGCCAAGCCGGGCTGGCAAATTACGATGCCGAAGGCCCCCGAGGGAGCGACTTGGGCGGAGGCCCCGGTCGTGGAGACACGGTTGAAATGGCGGGCCGATGGCATTGGCGGAATCGGACAGAGGCCGCTGGGTTTCTCGCATCTGTTCGTCGTTCCGGTAACGGGGGGAGCTCCTCGGCAGATCACCGAAGGCGATTTTGACCACGGCGGGGAGCCGGGATGGATGCCGGACGGGAAGAGTATCGTGTTGCACGCAGCGCGACGGGCCGATGCGGACACGACTTTGTACGGAGAAGATATTTGGCGTTTTCCGCTGGATGGGGGAAAGCCGGCGCAATTGACCAAAGTGGATGGGACGGAAACGAATCCGGTGGTGTCGCCGGATGGGCGCTACATCGCGTTCACGGGGTTCGCCGATAAGGGGTTTTCGTCGCACAACACGAATTTGTATGTAATGAATGCGGATGGCTCGGGGCTGCGGCAATTGGCGCGTGAGTTGGACCGGAATGTGTTGGCGCCGCGATGGGAGGAGGGGTCGCGTGGATTGCTGGCGATTGTCGAGGATTCGGGGCGTTCGCATTTGTACCGGGTGCCATTGGATGGTCCGGCGGCGGCGTTGACCAAGGGGAACGGACGGTACGCGACGGCGTATGCTGCTTCCGAGTCGTTTTCGGTATCGAAGGCCGGACAGGTGGCAGTTTCGTATTCTTCGCCGAACGAGCCGAAGGATATTGTGACCTTTGCGATTGGGGGCGCGATAAAGCGATTGACGGCTGCCAATGGCGGGCTGATGGCGGGGCGGTCGATTGGGAAAGTGGAAGAGATTCGCTGGAAGAGTTTTGATGGGCAGGCGATGCAGGGATGGTTGATCTATCCGCCGGGATTTGACGCTTCGAAGAAGTATCCGTTGATCTTGGATATTCACGGCGGGCCGCACGCAATGTATGGCGTGGAGTTCAATCACCAGATGCAGATCTTCGCCGGGCGGGGGTTTGTGGTGTTTTACCCGAATCCGCGGGGGTCGACTGGGTATGGCGAGGAGTTCGGGAATGTGATTCACGGGAACTATCCGGGGGACGATTACAAGGACTTGATGACGGGTGTGGACGCGGTGATCGCGAAGGGGTTTATCGATCCGAAGAAGCTGTGTGTGACGGGCGGGAGCGGGGGCGGATTGTTGACGGCGTGGACGGTAACGCAGACGGGGCGGTTCGCGGCGGCGGTGTCCCAATATCCGGTGACGAACTGGATTACGCAGACGGGGTCGAGCGATATCGGATTGCTGATGATGCGGTGGATGAAGGCGGCGCCGTGGGAGAATCCGCAGCAGTACATTGCGCGTTCGCCGGTGTTCTTTGCCCATAAAGTGACCACGCCGACGATGGTGTTGACTGGGGAGGAAGACTGGCGAACGCCGATCGGCCAGAGCGAAGAGTTTTACTTTGCGTTGAAGGCGCGTAAAATCGACAGCGTATTAGTGCGCGTGCCGAAGGAGCCGCATGGGATCCGGGGGGCGTTTCCGTCGCATCGGGTGGCGAAGGTGGAGCATATATTGGGGTGGATGGAGAAGTATACGAAGTCACTAGTGTCCGGTAAATTACTTTACGAAAAGTTGTAAATACCGCCCCTTCAACAGGATCAGACATCCTGACCTCCAAGGAAATTACATCGAGCCGATTTCGTAGACGAGGCGCAAATCGGTACCCGGAAAAATGGTCTCGGTGGCGTTGAGTTGAACGCAGAGATGGCGTGCGGCGACGTCGTGGGCGTTTTGGGCGAGAT
>SHUN01000195.1 GCA_009697495.1 Bryobacterales bacterium
CTCTTTTCAGCTCAGGCGGCGCGATGCTATGAGGATGTCTACTGCCGCGCGAAGATTTTGCTGTTGGTTGTGCATGGGCTCAACGCGCTGATCGACCACATGATGACTGACCGCTCGATCACGCGACGGAACGTGGATGCGTCGCCGCCTCTTGCGGCGTAGGTGACTGGTTTGGTCTTGACCGTCATCATCATCCTGGGTCGTCAGATCGTTTTCTAGCGAGGTTCACGGTCTGTTGCCATTCTTCGAAGCACTCGAAAAGACACGGGTTGCGGCTGCTAGCCAGGGAACCAAGTGGTTCATGCCGCTAACCAACACCATTCACGCGCTAGGGATGACGCTGGACAGGTGCCAAATCCGTGTAGCGTGTGACACCCGTTTTGGGAAGCGATCCGAAGTGGCCCAACTTCCGTATAGCCGACCATCCGGACCACTGCCGTTCCGGCCCGCTAGAATCGCCGCATCAGTCGGTCGAATCAGGATGTGGATTCGTCGAAGCCTTCGAGCATGTAGATCTTGCCGTGCTGGCGGACAAACGAGACGGCGAGTCGATTGCCGTCCGGATGAAGACTGATGCGCCCGGCCAGGATGGAGTCCGGCGGCGGATCCAGCGTGGCGAGTTGCTTCTCGACGCCGGATTTGACATCGATCAAGACCAGCCGCTGAACGGCGTCTTGCGGCGTCGGGTACCCGTCAAGATTGAGCGGAACGAGCGCCAGCGTTGCCTGATCAAGAACGCCGGATCGTGGGGGCATTGGTCGCGCGCGGTACCAGAGAAACGGCGGAATCACTCCGGCGCGACCACAGGCCCGCGATGATTCGGTCGCATTATTTGGCATGTTCGACGATGCTCGCGATAAGACGTCCGCGGCCAAGGAGTGGGATAGACTCAATAACCTGCCAGCCGAACAACCACGCTCGCCAGAATCAGGGGCACAGCCGCGAACGCGAGAGACCACCGGAGGGGTAATTTCACCTCGCTATAAATCTCCTTGCCATCCACCGATACGGTAAATCGGAGTCCCAGCGGACTTTTTGAAAAACGAGTGTTGGCGTCCACCTTCATTGACCGGTTCCCGTCGGGAATGGTCGCCTGAAAGCGGCGCGGTTCCCAAGTGGCGCCTGGCGCTCTAGCGATTTCCTTTCCATCGGCAATCAGCCGCTCCAGGCCTGGCCGATTCACCAACTCGATGACATGTCCTTTATACTCGGTCTTCCACGTGGTTTTAAACACTCAGAGCCTCCCGACGTGCGGCGATACGTCGCATCATACCAGTTTGGGTGCGGTTGCGCTGACCGCGCCGCGCTCCCTGTTGCGCTTCACCTTTCGCAAACGAGCTGCCGCCTGCGCCAGAGAGTCCGCCACGGCGCTCCCCTGGGCACATTGCTCCGCGTTCTGCCAGGACGTGCCGCGCGAAGTCAATCCAATAGTTCACGGTCGGGAACAGACGATCGGCTGATCATGCGACAGGCGCTCGCAGCCATGCTCTGACGACATCGGCGTGTAGTTGGCGCAATATTTCCACCGTTCGACAGACCAACTCGGTCCCGAAGACATTCGCGAGTACATTGCCCACCTGTGCAGCCAGGTCGTCGATGTGCCCGTCCGGATAGCTGCTGGATGACGCGCCATCCGGAAGTTGGGCGCTTTGTGTCCAGCGACAACTATTTTCGTTTGGAGGAACCCGCCGATGACTGAAGAAGTGGAACAATTACTGAAGAACCTCAAGCTGGGGCGCATGCTCGGCGTCTATGACTCGCAGTTACGCGCGACCGAGAAAGGCGATGTCACTTACTCGGACTTTATCGCCGGACTGTTGCGCGCGCAGTGGCACGAACGGCAGGAGAATGCGCTGGAGTGGCGCATCGCCAGAGCCAAATTGCCGGAGCGCTGGTCGCTGGAGACATTTCGCCTCCTCGCTGTTTGGTGTGGGTAAGGACGGGCGTGGGCAATGAGGGTATTCGGTTCTTGGAGGCGTCGGCAAGGAAGGAATCTCGAATGGATGAGGGGGTGAGGGAGTGCCGGGTTCGCTTCTTGAAGTTTGCAGTTGGAAACGACAATATCGCCGTCGCGGCGGGGGGAATGTGAAAATCGCGCCTTTTTGCGATTTCCAAGGGCGGTGGGAAGAGAGCGAAAACCTGCGCTTGGTTTTCCTCGCTTTCCACCGCCCGCCATTTCCACGGCCGGTCTTGCGGGCCGAATGCTCTTGCCACTACCAGCTACTTCGGCGCTGGCGAACGTAAGCCGACTCCCCTACCCAAAGGAAACAGCGAAGAACTGCCTAATTCATAGTTTCGCTTCCGCAGACTTACATCGCGAACTCGTTCATTGGTCATAGTCTAATTCTGAATCCTGGACTCTCCATTTGGTTACGTCTCAATGAGTTCGGGCGGTTTACTGAGGTCGACGCCTTCCCATCTCGCGACAACGGCGGTGGCGAGGCAGTTACCCAGGACGTTAACTGACGTTCGCGCCATGTCCAGAATCGCGTCAATTCCCAGTATCATGGCGATGCCTTCGGCGGGAATGCCGAATGTGGCTATTGTGCCCGAGAGGATGACCAGTGAGGCGCGCGGAACTCCGGCTACGCCTTTGCTGGTGAGCATGAGCGTTAGCATCATCAGGAGTTGCTGACTCCATGTTAGTTCAATGCCGGCGACCTGGGCGCAGAATACAGAGGCTCCGGAGAGATAGAGTGTCGTTCCGTCGAGGTTGAAGCTATATCCGGTTGGCAGCACGAAGCTGACGATGTGCTTGGGAACGCCGAATTTCTCCATATTTTCGAGGGCTTTGGGGAGCGCCGCTTCGCTGGAGGCGGTGGAGAAGGCGATGAGCCATGGCTCCTTTACCGCCTGGATGAATCGGCCCATGGGGATGCGGCAAATGACGATGACAGCGCCGAGGACGAAGACGACGAAAATGATTAACGCGGCGTACATTGTTACTAACAGTTTTCCTAACGTGAATAAGACTCCTAGTCCCTTGGCGCCTACTGTTACAGCTATGGCCGCGCCAACTCCTATGGGAGCCAGCATCATCACGTAGCGCGTGTATTGGAACATAACTTCGGCTAATGACTCGCACCATTCGACGATCGGTTTTGACTTATCGCCAATGGCGGTGCAGGCGGCGCCGAAGATGAAGCAGAAGACAACGAGTTGGAGGACTTCGCCTTTCGCCATGGCGTCGATGATGCTGGCCGGGAACGTGTGTTCGAGGATTTCGCCGACTGTCGGAGGCTGTTTGAGCACCGGGATGGCCGGGGCGGCGGCGGACGATGGTTCGACGTGCCGGCCGACGCCGGGCTTGATGATGTTGACGGCGGCAAGCCCCAGGAAAAGGGCGACAGTAGTGACGATTTCAAAGTACAGGATCGCTTTACCGCCAACCCGGCCCATCGTCTTAACGTTGCCGGAGGCGGCGATGCCGTAGACGAGAGTCGCAAAGAGCAGCGGCGCTATGATGCTCTTAATCAGTTTCAGGAAGATGTTGCTGGCGGGCGTAAGCTCCTTAGCCACATCGGGGGCGAAGACGCCGAGCGCCACGCCGAACGCCATCGCAATAAAAATCCAGCCCGTGGCTGAAACCTTGCCGAGAATTCCCATTTATCGTTCTCCCCATTTCAATTTTTGACGGAGGACATCGAAGAACAACATCTTCGGAGGCCGGACGAGCTGTAACGTGTGCTCGGAACTGCGGCAGACCACGCGGTCATTTCGCTTGAGAGGTTGTCCCACCTGGCCGTCAACGGTGAGATAGATCTCCTCGTCCTCGCTGCGCGCCCACACAGTGATTTCGCCCGAATCGGGCACGATCACAGGGCGATTGGTAAGCATGTGCGGGCAGATGGGAGTGATGGTGAACGCAGCCACCTGCGGCAGGATGATCGGCCCGCCCGCGGCGAGCGAATAGGCTGTCGAACCCGTTGGCGTCGAGATAATGAGCCCATCGGCTTTGTATTTGCAGATGAAGTGTTTGTCCCAGTAGACCTCGAGGTCGATGACGCGGGCGAGGGCCATCTTGGTGAGCACGACGTCGTTGAGGGCGGTGAAGCTAGCCACGCGCTCGTCGCCCCGGAATACGTCGCAGTGCAACATGCGGCGGATGCCGATGCGGTGCTCGCCGCGGAGGAGGCGTTCGAGTTCAGGGTAGAGCTGCTCGACAGTAATAGCTGTGAGGAATCCGAGACTGCCGAGATTGACGGCGAAGAGGGGAATGTCGCGGCCGTTAATGGCACGGGCGGCGGAGAGGAGCGTGCCATCGCCGCCGAGGACGATAATTAACTGGGCGCCATCGGGGACATGATCGCGGCTGATGCCGTCCGTGCGGTTGAGGTAACCGGCGGAGACGAGATCGAGACGGGCTTCGATGCCGCGTTCGTCGAGCCAGGCAAGAAGTTTGGTGAGGACTTCGGGGGCGGAGTCAACGTTTGGCCGGGAGAGGATGCCGACAGTTTTAATGTCTTGCATACAGAAGAAATTCCTTGTTGCCTTCGGCGCCGAGGAT
This sequence comes from Bryobacterales bacterium, assembly GCA_009697495.1. GTDB lineage: Bacteria > Acidobacteriota > Terriglobia > Bryobacterales > Bryobacteraceae. The sequence continues at coordinate 4,508 of SHUN01000195.1, forward strand.
GGGGCTGTCGATGACTTCGGCACGGTAGCCGAGCGCGATGGCTGCTTTGGCGACGCGGTCAATCGCCTGCTGGTGCAGAGCGGGGTCGCGGACGATGCCGCCTTTTCCGACTTGTTCACGGCCGACTTCGAATTGCGGTTTCACGAGAATAACCAGTTCGCCATCTTCGCACAGAAGCGGGGGGAGAACGGGGAGAATTATTGTGACAGAGATGAAACTGACGTCGCAGACGGCTAATTTCGCTTTTTCGGCGGTGTCGGTTGGCTGCAGGTTGCGGGCGTTGACGCCTTCGCGAAGGACGACGCGGGGATCGTTGCGGAGTTTCCACTCCATTTGATTTGTGCCAACGTCGAAGGCGTAGACGCGGGCGGCTCCGCGCTGGAGCAGACAGTCGGTGAAGCCGCCTGTTGACGAGCCGATATCAAGGCAGATCCAGCCGCTGGGATTGAGTGCCCAATGGTCGAGCGCTTTGGCGATTTTGAAACCGCCGCGGCCGACGTAGGGGGGAGGGGCGGCGACTTCGATGGCGGCGTCCGCGTCGATTTCTTTGCCGGCTTTGTCGGAACGCTGGCCGTTGACTTTCACTTCGCCGGCGAGGATGAGAGCTTTGGCTTTTTCGCGGGAGGGGGCCAGACCGCGGTCGTACAGAAGCTGATCCAGGCGCGTCTTCATGCGTTGCGATTCACGATGAAATCGGCGATCTCGCGGAGCGGAGCGGCGCTATCGCCAAAGGGGGTAAGGGCATCGTGAGCGGCCTGGCGTTCCTGCGCAGCCATTCGTTTGGATTGATCGAGGCCATAGACGGCGGGGAAGGTGATTTTTTGCTGGGCCTGGTCCTTCCCGGCGGTTTTGCCAAGGGTCTCGGAGGACTGTTCGACGTCGAGAATATCGTCGACGATTTGGAAGGCGAGGCCGGTGTGTTCGCCGTAGCTGGAGAGGGCCGCGAGTTGATCGGCTGAAGCGCCTGCGTAGATGGCTCCCATGCGGACGCTGGCTCTGAGAAGCGCGCCGGTTTTGGCGCGATGGATGGATTCGAGAAGGGCAGCAGTGGGCGTTTGGCGCTCGCCTTCGATGTCGTGGACCTGGCCGCCGATCATGCCGCCGACGGTGCCGGAGGCGGTGGCGAGTTCTTTGATCAGGCTGGCCTTGACGGCGTCATTGGCATGGGGGAGTTTGCTGAGGACTTCAAAGGCCAGGGTGAGGAGCGAGTCCCCGGCAAGGATGGCCATGGCATCGCCGAAGACGACGTGGTTGGTGGGGCGGCCCCGGCGGAGATCGTCGTTATCGAGAGCGGGCAGATCGTCATGAATCAGCGAATAAGTGTGAATCATTTCGAGCGTGCAGGCGGCGTCTTCGATGCCACTATACGCACTTGCAACCGCTTCAGCGGCGCCGATACAGAGGACAGGGCGGATGCGCTTGCCGCCGGCAAAGAGGCTATACCGCATGGCGCGATGGATGGTTTGAGGCGGGACAGTCTCGGCGGGAACCCAGCGTTCGAGGGCGGCATCGACGGCTTGGACTCGGGCGGCCAAATATTCTTTCAGGTTCATTCGTTGGTGGGTTTGAAGGGTTCCGCTTCGATTTTGTCGCCGCGTTTGAGGAGGATTTCGACGCGTGTTTCGGCGTCTTCCAGTTCTTTTCTGCAGCGGTCACTGAGGGTGACGCCGCGCTCGAATATTTCGATGGCTTTTTCGAGGG
>SHUN01000196.1 GCA_009697495.1 Bryobacterales bacterium
ACGGCGGTATCCAGGAGCCGGCGTCGGGCGCTGTCATCTTGGCGGTATGGGATGATTGTTGAGGCGCTTGGGGCGGGGCGATCCGCGTGCTACCGGCTGGACGATCACGAAGTGGGCTCGGGACGACGGATTCCCGAGGCGCGGGGATCGGCCTTGCGAATCGCCCTCCGGCATTTTGACGCAAAGCTGGGAGAAGGCGTGATCGTCTCGATTGCCTGGAGCGTACGGTTGTTGCCGTTACGGTAAACGATGGCGGGAGGACACCTGAGGCCGACCTATGCTAACTTGACACCAGGAATGCTTTACTCACGAATTTCCCGATTGACCGTTTTGCTGTTTGGCGCGGGACTGTTTGCCCAGCCGCCCACCGAGATCCAAGGACTTCCGGTACGGGCGGGGGCGGCCGATTACCAAAACCAGGCGCAGGTGGGCAAGATCATGCTTGCCGCCGATTTTGTGGGCCACTCGGTGCCGACGATTCAGGGGCCGTTGTCTTCGGAAGATTATGTGTCGGTGGAAGTGGCGTTTCTTGGCGCGCCGGATTCCAAGGTCAAGATTTCGTTCGAAGATTTTTCGGTGCGGATCAACGGGAAGAAAACAGTAATTCCGAGTCAGCAATACGGGCTGGTGATGAAGTCGTTGTCGGATCCGGAGTGGATTTCGCCTGTGGTTGAAGAGAGCAAGTCGAAGGGCGGCGTCTCCACTGGCGGCGGCGGTGGCGCGGGTGGCGATCCGAAGCCATCACCGCCGAAGATGCCGTTCCCGTTGCGGCGGGCGATGGAACAGCGGGCGCAGAAAGCGGCGCTACCCGAAGGCGAGCGGCCATTGCCGATCGCGGGGCTTGTTTTCTTCCCCTATCGGGGGAAGGATCAGTCCATTCAGATTGTGGAGTTGAACTATGCCGGCGCGGCGGGGAAGGCGACGCTGACGTTCCGGCGGTAGGTCGATCCAAAACGATTGGTGCCCTGGTTTTCGGAAATCAAAGCGCAGGGGCTTACCAGAAGTTGCTGGAAGATCAGGAACTTCTGGAGAGTATTCGTAGCGTGGGCAGGGGATTGGAGCAAGCCAAGCGAGGGGAAGGCCGACCGATGAGAGAGTTTCTTGAAGCCCTCGCCAGTGAACACGGGTTTTCGTTTAAGTGAATCGGTACCGGGTTGTGGTGACCCCCGGAGCGATACGCTTTTGCGAGGGAGTGCGACTATGCGTGCGCCACTCCGCACGAATGCCGGTTGGGGAACCGTGCGGAGTGGCAGACGCATTCAGTGAAGACTGAAGTCTAATTGTCCGTCGTCGCGCCCTGGGAGGCCGAGCCAACCAGCTTGATGTATTTGGAAAACACGCCGCTCTTGTACTTCGGGGCGGGCTTGGTCCAATTGGCGAGGCGGGCGGCGATGACATCGGCGGGGACTTCGAGGTTGATGGTGAATTTCTCGAGGTCGATGTGGATGATGTCGCCGTCTTCGACGACCGCGATGGGGCCGCCGTCGGCGGCTTCCGGGGCGACGTGGCCGATCATGAATCCGCGCGTGGCACCGCTGAAACGGCCGTCGGTCAGCAGCGCTACGTCGTCGCCGAGGCCGCGACCCATGATGGCTCCAGTGACGCCGAGCATTTCGCGCATGCCGGGGCCGCCCTTGGGGCCTTCGTAACGGATGACGAGCACATCGCCGGCATTGATTTTACCTTCGGTGACGGCGGTCATCGCATCTTCTTCGCGGCCGAAAACACGGGCCGGGCCGCGCTGCTCCTTGCGGGCGATTCCGGTTACTTTAATGACGCAGCCATCGGGGGCCAGAGTGCCTTTTAGGATCACGAGGCCGCCGGAGGATTTGATGGGATTGTCGAGTTGATGGATCACCTGTTGGCCCGGTGTTTCCTTGACGTCCAGGATCTCTTCGGCGAGAGTCTTGCCGGTGACTGTCATGGCCGAGCCGTCGGCGTAGCCACCGTCGACGAGGCGTTTGATGATGACCGGGATGCCGCCGGCTTTGTCGACGTCGACCGCGAAGTATTTACCGGCGGGCTTGATGTCGACCAGGAGCGGCGTGCGCTGGCTGATGTTGTGGATGTCGTCGATGTTCAATTCAACGCCGGCGTCGGCGGCCATGGCCAGTAAGTGAAGAACGGCGTTAGTGGAACCGCCGCTGGCGGCCACGGAGGCGATGGCGTTTTCAAAAGCCTGGCGGGTACAAATGTCGCGGGGCTTCAGATCCTTGTTAACGGCGTTGAGGATGAGCTCGCCGCAGCGGCGGGAGACCTCGGCTTTGCGGGCATCGACTTGCGGGACGCTGGCGGTGAACATGGGGGCGATGCCGATGGTTTCCATGACGGTGGCCATGGTGTTGGCGGTGAACTGGCCGCCGCAAGCGCCGGCGCCGGGGCAGGCGTGGTCTTCGATGGCGAGGAGTTCGGCGTCGCTGATTTTGCCGGCGGCGTTGGCGCCAACGGCTTCGAAGACGTCTTGGATCGAGAGTTCACGGTCGCCCAGTTTGCCGGGGAGTATCGACCCGCCGTAGAGGATGAGGCCGGGGACATTTAGCCGAAGAAGGGCCATAGCCGCGCCGGGAATCGTTTTGTCGCAGGCCACCATGGCGACGATGCCGTCGAACATGTATCCGCGGGCGGTGAGCTCAATGGAATCGGCGATCAAGTCGCGCGAGACGAGGGAAGCTTTCATGCCTTCGGTGCCCATGGTGATGCCGTCGCTGATGGCGATGGTGTTGAATTCCATCGGCGTGCCGCCGGCTGCGCGGATGCCTTCTTTCACGTGGGCGGCGAGTGCGCGCAGGTTGTAGTTGCAGGGCATCGTTTCGATCCAGGTATTGGCGATGCCGATAATGGGTTTCTTGAGGTCGGCGTCAGTGAAGCCGATGGCCTTGAGCATGGAACGGGCGGGGGCGCGGTCGCGGCCCTGGGTGATGGTGTAGCTACGGAGTGGCATGCGAATCTCTTATTGTATCGCTCGCGTGAGAATATGGGAGTTTATGAAAATTGCGGTGTTGGGCGCGGGGAACATGGGGTCGGCTTTGCTGGGAGGAATTTTGAAGGCCGGCGTCGTGGCGGTTGGGGACGCGCGGGCGACGACTTTCAGTGAAGCGCGGGCCGCGGAGGTGCGTTCGCGGTTGGGAGTATCGGTGACGGCGGGTGGGAATGCGGCGGCGGCTGCCGGGGCTGATATTGTGGTCTTGGCGGTGAAGCCGGGGACTGTGCCGAAGGTTGTGAAAGAGATACGCGATGTGTTGAACGAGGGGCAGATATTGATATCGCTGGCGGCGATGCTGCCGATTCGGGCGATAGAGGACGCGGCGCAATGCCGGATGCCGGTGTTCCGGGCGATGCCGAATATTCCGGTGGTAGTGGAGGAAGGCGCGATTGGGATTTGTCATAACGCGCTGGCGACGTTGGAGCATCGGGCGCAGGTAGAAAGTATTTTTCGCGCTGTCGGGGTGACGGCGTTTGTGGATGAGGAGCAAATGGACGCGGTGACGGCGTTGTCGGGGTCGGGACCGGCGTATATTTACATGGTGATTGAGGCGATGATGGCGGCGGGGGTGAAGATGGGATTATCGCGCGAGATATCGCTGCGGCTATCGGAGCAGACGGTGCTGGGGGCGGCGAAACATGCGCGGGAATCGGGACTGCATCCGGCTATATTACGGGATCAGGTGATTACCCCGGGCGGGACGACGATAGCGGCGATACACGAATTGGAGCGGCACGGATTGCGGTCCATGCTGATATCGGCGATTGAGACGGCGACGATACATGCCGGCAAACGCACGGACGTTTTGCTGGCGGAAATTGAACGGCAAAAACACACATGACAAGACACATACTTTCGATACACGCGCATCCGGATGACATGGAGATTCTGGCCGGCGGCACGTTGGCGCTGTTGGCGGAGAAGGGGCATCGGATCACGGTGGTGACGATGACGCCGGGCGATTGCGGCTCGGCGGAATATGGGGCGGAGGAGATTGCGGCGATGCGGCGATTGGAGGCGGCGGCTGGGGCGGCGCTGATTGGGGCTTCGTACGAATGCGCGGAGTTTCGGGATTTGGCGATATTCAACGACGACATTTCGCGGCGGCGGGTGGTGGAGTTGATCCGTTCGATTCGGCCGGATTTGATTCTAACTTCGGCGCCAAGCGATTATCATTGCGACCACGAGGCGACGAGCATGTTGGTGCGGGACGCCTGTTTCGCGGTGTCGGCGCCGAATTACAGGACGGGCGTGGCGGCGGCTTTGGAAGCGATTCCGCACTTGTATTTTATGGACTCGGTGGAGGGGACGGACCGGGAAGGGAAGCCTGTGCATCCGGAATTCGGGGTGAATATTGAGGCGCAGTTTGCGTTGAAGCGGGAGATGCTGGCGGCGCACGCGAGCCAGCGGAACTGGCTGATGCGACAGCACGGGATGGACGATTATTTACTGACGATGGAGGAGTGGACGCATCAGCGCGGGCAGAGTTTTGGGGTTAAGTATGCGGAGGGGTTCCGGCAGTATCGGCATCATCCGTATCCGGTTTCGCCGTTGTTGCAGGAGATGGTTGGCGGTTTGCTGCTGCGGTAGCGGCGGTTAACGCTTTACCCACAGCGGGTGCGTGGGGATGGCGCCGGATTGATTGTTGATCAGCACCAGCCTCGGACCCGTGGGTTTGATTGGATCGGCTGGCCGCTGCTTGCCGATGATGGCGGTGAAGCGCGAATCCGGGAGGATCTGGTCGAGAAATTGCAGGCCTGTGTCGGCGGTCTATACGGCTTTGCCGCTGTCGTTGAGGCGGGAGAGCGCGTAGGTCCAGGGGTAACCCTGTTGGGCCCGGTGCGGCTCACCGGTGCGCGGAAGAGTCCGCCCGATGAGCAACTTGTGGGCGTGATAGTCGTAGGCGGCGGTTCCAGGCGCATGGAACCAGATCAGGCGGCCGTCGTCTCCGAGGAAGCGGGAGTTGTGAATGAAGTCGGAGCAGCGGAGACCGCCGGTGGAGTGGAGCAGCAGGCTGAGGCGGAAGCGGTCGTTTTCCGGGTCGCCGCGGAGGGAGGAGAGGCGGAGGAGGACGCGCCGATGGGAGCACCGCTGCCTTCGGAGAGGAGGAGCGAGCCACTTGAGGTGGTGAGCGCGGCCGCGAGAATTAGAACCCCGGGGAGGCGGCATAACATAATGTTAGGCTGAGTGGTGTTTCGACGCCGCGACTTACCCTGCCTTTTGCTGCCGGTACTTGGCGTTAGTTGCCAACAGGCCGACCGGGGTGTTAGCGGAAACGACTGGAAGGCTGCGCTCCCGTTGGAGGCTGAGCTTCAGCCGGCCGCACTGGAAAAGCTTACCGCGGCGATTAAAGCCGGAGCTTTTCCAAACACGCACGCGGTGCTGATCGAACACGACGGCCGCCTGGTTTACGAGCCGTATTTCGCCGGAAGCGACGAGCGTTGGGGGACCCCCATCGGTCACCGGACATTCGATGCCAAGGCTCTCCATGACATCCGTTCGATCTCCAAAAGCGTGACTGCGGCGGTACTCGGGATTGCACTCGGAAACGAATTTGAAAAGGCGCTCTCGCGCCCCATCGGGACCTTTTCCCCGCAGTTGAAGGTGCCTCCGGAGCTCGACGCGGTTACGCTTCACCACGTACTGACCCCAAGAACGACGAATTTCAATTGCCTTCGGTGAAGGACCCGGTGGCGCTGCTACTTAGCCGCCGCCTGCGAGAGAAGCCGGGCGAGGTTTGGTATTACAACGGCGGATTGAGTCAGGTACTGGCTGGCGTGGTCCGGCAAATCACCGGAACCAAGCCCAGTGAGCGGCCAATGGCGGTAGCGGGTGCCCCGCAGCCTTCACGCGCGTCTTGTCGCGAGGGCTCGTCAGGAAGGCGTAACCGCGATGATAGTGGAAGGATTGGGTCAGCGGCGGGCTTCGTAGGGCCGGATCGCGCATCGGACTGCTACGGGATGAACATTCATGGACGCGTGATTGCCTCGACAATTTTGAGCAGCAACGCCGCGCCTTCGCGGAGGGTGGTTTCGCGGATGCGTTCGTCGTTGCCGTGGGCGCGGCCGGGTTTGTCGTCGCGGGTGAAGACGGGGACGCCGTAGACCGCCATTCCTTTCGCGCGGAGGAATGCCCCGTCGGTGGCGCCTCGGGACATATAGGGGATTAGGGCGGCTTTCGGGTTCTGCTTCCTGATGGTTGTTTCGATGGCTTTGTAGAGGTCT
>SHUN01000197.1 GCA_009697495.1 Bryobacterales bacterium
ATGCCGGCAGGGAGCGCCTCGCTCCGCCGCGCCATTCGATGGATATCACTGCGCCGCGCCTGCCGCAGATGGTGCAAAACGTCACCGCGAGCCGTTGCCACAACTGCGTCGCCACACTTCCAGCCGGGTTCGACTTCGCTCAACCCTGCCCGAAATGCGCCGCTGAACTTTATTGTTGCCGGCAGTGCTCCCACTTCGATTCCTCCGCCCATTTCCAATGCGCCAAGCCCATCCCTGCGCGCATCGCCGCCAAGGACCAGCGAAACGAGTGCGCCCTCTTCACCCCGCGCGTGACCGTCGCCCGCGAGTCCACCAAGCCGCCCGAACCGCCGAAGCCCGCCGCCGAACCGGCCACGCCGCATGTTTCGCGCACCCTTCGCAACGCGCGCTCGGCATTTGAGGATCTCTTCAAGAAATAAGTGCGAATCGCTAAACTCATCTCTCAACATCGCTTCCAAATCGCGGAAGCCGCCCCGGTGGATCCAGGCCCCGGCGAAATCCAGGTCCGGGTCCACTTTTGCGGTATCTGCGGCTCGGACCTTCACAACTTCTCGGAAGGCTTGGTGGGGGACACGCCCAGCGTCTACCCCATGGTCCTCGGCCATGAACCCACCGGCACGGTGATCCAAACCGGCGCCGGAGTCAGCGGCTGGCAGCCCGGCGACCGCGCCTTTCTTGAACCGGCCATCTTCTGCTACCACTGTCCAATGTGCCGCTCCGGCCGCCATAACTTGTGCGACAACATCCGTTTCCTGAGCGCCGGCGCGGAGCCTGGCTACTTCCGCGACATCGTATCGGTGCCGGAGCATTGCCTGGTGCCGATCCCGCCCGGCGTCGGGCTCGCCGAAGGGACGCTTTTTGAACCGCTCGCCGTCGCGCTGCATTCGCTGCGTTTCGCTGACTTGACTCCCGGCGTTTCCGCCGCCGTCTTCGGCTGCGGACCTATCGGCAGCCTGACCGTCGCGATGCTCAAAATGCATGGCGTTCGCCGCGTTTTCGCCGTTGACCCGGTTCCCCATCGCCGCGAACTCGCCCGCGCCATGGGCGCCGACGTTCTTATTGACCCGTCCCAAACCGATCCTTCGAAAGAAATCCTTGCCGCGACCGGCAAACGAGGCGTCGAAACCGTCCTCGACTGCGTCACGAAAGGCGGATCGCTGGACCATGCGTGCATTGCCGTTGCCAAGGGCGGCCGCGTGGTGGCGACAGGCATTCCCAGCGACGCGCGGCCGATGATTCATTTCCATGAGCTGCGCCGCAAGGAAGTGCCGCTCTTTAACGTCCGCCGGAGTAACAACGAGACTCATCTGGCGATCGAGTTGCTCGCCGAGCGCCCGGCATTTCTTGGGCCGATGGTCACGCACCGCGCGCCGCTCGAAAACATCGAACGGGCCTTCGCCGATCTGGAAGCTTACAAAGACGGCGTCGGTAAGTCAGTCGTTCAACTGGTGCTGTGAGCGCCTGAAATAGTTCCTATCTCCGCCGTCGGCCGCCTCAATTCCGCGGTACCGAGCCGTGACCGTCAGGGAGCGGTTCTCCGCGGTACCGAGCCGTGACCGTCAGGGAGCGGTCTTCACGGTCGAAGTTATAGCGTAACTCCGGGAACATTTCCTTCCCCGCCGGGGTCTTAATTGGCGAGGACGGACACAATGTTTGAACTATCGGTTCTTGACAACTCGCGCCAGGCGAGGAATAAGTGGTCGTGGATGGGCTTAGTCATTCAAGCCGGACTGGTAACCGCGATGTTACCCGTTCCAATGGTAAGTCCGGAGTTACTCGGCGTGATACTGCCCAAGGCGATGATCTATGTGCCGGAAAAACAGATCGCCCCAGTTGAAGTGGAGATCCAGTCGAGGTCCTCGGCGACGGGAGCCGCACAGAACACCGTCGCCATTGTCCGGCCCAAGGCGCGCGCATTCACCGCGCCGTCCGCCATCCAGCCGGTGGCCCGCATCATTGACGGGGATTCCTTCGCGCCGCCAATTTATACCCTTGGGCCGCCGTCGGTAGGCGCGGGCAGCCTCCTGCCCTACGCGCCCGGCGGCAATGCGCTGCCAGTCGCGCCGCCTCCGAAGCCTAAGGACCAGGCCAAACCGCTCCGCGTCGGCGGCCAAGTTCAGGCGGCCAATATTCTCAGCCGCGTCAACCCGCCCTACCCGCCCCTTGCCAGGCAGGCACGCATCTCCGGCACCGTTAAGCTGGAGGGCATTATTGCCAAGGACGGAACCGTCCAACAACTAAAGGTCATCAGCGGGCATCCGCTTTTGGTGAAGGCCGCGGTTGACGCCGTCACACTTTGGCGCTACCGCCCTACCCACCTGAACGGCGAGCCCGTCGAAGTCATCGCCCCTATCGAGGTCAATTTCATACTTTCGAATTAGGAACACTTCTCCCGAACCGCCAAACATTCAAAATCGACGCAAGCGGAACCCGCATGTTAGACTAAGGTTGAGCAAGCTCAGTCCGGCTTTTGCATTCTCCCCATGGGGTGGCCGGACGTTGACCGACGGAGCGAGCCGGTCGCGGAAAGGAACTTTGGCCAGAGCACACACTACCTTTAAAAAACGGCAGAAAGAGTCTGCCCGTATGGAAAAATCCCAGGATAAGGCCGCCAAGCGGCTGCAAAAGAAAAACGAGGTCTCGGACCGCATTCCCGGCTCCGGCCCGGAAATCGAAACCGAGTCGATTGAGTCCTTCACCCTTCCGCCCGATGAGCGGACGATTTAGCCGCTTGCGCGACGTAACTATCCCGTAGCCCTATGCGCCAATGGTAGAATCAAGGCGCGGCTGGTGCCGAATCGCATCGCCTCGCTTTTCTATCATGCTAACTCCGCGCCTCGTTTTTATCGCGTCCGCTCTCTGTCTGCCTGCGCTAGTGGCCGCCGCCGAAGCACCCGTTCCGGTACTTCGGCAGTTCTGTTTTCAGTGCCACGGCAAAGCCGCCATGGGCGGCCTCAGCATCGAACAGTTGTCTGCTCAGCCGTCGATTGGCGAGAATTTTCAACATTGGGAAAAAGTCGCCGCGGCTTTGGAACAGAAGCGGATGCCTCCGGCAGCGATGCCGCAGCCGACCGACGCGGAGCGTGGCCGCGTTGTCTCCTGGATTCGAACGAGCCTTAAAGATTACACCGCGAAGAACGCTGGCGACCCTGGCCGCGTCACGGTCCGTCGCCTCACCAGCGGTGAGTACGGCTACGCTATCAAAGACCTCACCGGCCTCGACTTCCAGTTCGACCGCGATTTCGTCCCCGACTCCGTTGGCGGCGAAGGCTTCACCAATTTCGGCGACGTCCAGTTCTTGGGCGACGCCAATCTCGAGCGATACCTGCATACCGCGAAGTTCATCGCCAACCACGCCGTCATCGGATCCGGCCCCCTTCAGTTCTATGCCGATCCCGGCAAGACCGGCTTCGAACTCTCCGCGCTCAATCGCATCACGAAGATTTACACCACGCACGGTTTTAGGGCTACCGGGGCCGAAGGCGCGCTGCCCTATAACCTGGAAAAATACACCAAGGCATTTTACGCAGCCTGGCGATTTCAGCATCGCAAAGCGCTCGGGGAGCCCAACGCCTCGATCGAGTCCATCGGCGCCCGCGAAGGACTCACTCCACGCTTCGTCAATCATATCTGGAAGGTACTTCACGAGCCCAATCCCTCATACCCCACCAGCGAGCCGGTCGCGCAATGGCATGCCCTTCCCGGTCCTCAAACCGCGGAAGCCAAGGTCCGCGCCGCCTGCGAGGAAATCCAGAAAACGATCATCAACTGGCCGCGTATTCTGTTCGCCGCCGGAGCTCTGGCCGCGGGCGGCGCCGGCGATGAGCGGAATCTGGTCGTTAGCGCGGAGACGCTGCATGGCGTTACCAAACACGCCTTCCGGTATCCTTTTTTCTCCCGCCGGGTCATCAAGGAAGCCACCGTCTATCTCAATACGCTTTCTCTCAACCCGCACTCCGTGGACAAGCCGATCGTCCTGATGCAGAACGCCAAAGTGCGTTTTCGCAAGGCCGATCGCAGCGCCGGGGACGAAATACCTCTCTTCGACGCCATCGACGAGGCATCGCGGAAACTACTCACGCGCACGGCCGACGGCACTGGCTTTACCGTTCCCGGCAATGTCGTCCTCCCGCTAAGGGTTGTGTTCCCTCCCGATGTGGCCGGCATCAGTTTTCAAATGGACGCCCAGCTCTTGAATCAGGGCTCCGGGGACGCAGTCATCCGCTGCACGATTTCCAACGAGGAAGATGTCTCCAAAGGCCGCCCCGCTTGGGCGCTCCTCGCCGATCCTAAAGCGCCCGGCTTCATCGCCTGGCGGGACAACGTCCTGAAATTCGCCGCCGTCCTCCCCCAGAACTCCCAATCCGAAGCCAACCCGTCCGACCGCGATCCCATTCCGAACGACTTCGACAATACCTACGGACTGCCGGAGCGCAACGCCTTTCACACACAGTTGAAGTACTACCGCAACGACAGCTTCCTCAGAGAAAACATCCTCGACGACAAGACGCGCAATGAGCTGAACACCGACTGGACCGACTTGCTGGCGTCCTTCGAATACCACGAGCTGTTCATCAAGTTCCTGGCTGAGAACAAAAAGCCGCAGGGCCGGATCGATGCGCTCCAAGCCGAAAACACCGCTGTCGAACAGGCCCTCCTATCCGCGCAGCCTGGTCACATCGACGACTGCCTGAAGCTCGCCGCGCAGGCCTGGCGCCGGCCGCTGACGCCTCAGGAGAAAGACCGTCTGCGCCGCTTCTACACCCAGTCCCGCGAAACGGCCAAGCTCGATCACACCGACGCCATTCGCGCCCTCATCGCCCGCGTCCTGGTCGCTCCCGCGTTCCTATATCGGCTCGAACAACCGAGCCAGACCAGCAGGCGCACCGCGCTCACCGGTTGGGAACTGGCGAACCGGCTCAGCTTCTTTCTCTGGTCGTCGGTGCCCGATGCCGAGCTTCGCCGCGCCGCCGAAAAGGGCGAGCTTGCCGATCCGCAACAACTCGCCCGCCAAACCAAGCGCATGCTCGCCGATCCCAAGGCGCGCCGCATGGCCACGGAATTCTTCGGCCAATGGCTCGGCTTCTACCGATTCGATCAGTTCAACGGCGCCGACACCAGCCGCTTCCCCGAGTTCACTGATGACCTCAAATCCGCGATGTACGATGAGGCCGTGTCATTCTTCGAACACATCGTGCGCCAGGATCGACCGGTGAGCGAAATCCTCCAAGCCGACTACACTTTCGTCAATCCCCTTCTGGCCAAACACTACGGCATCAAACAGGAGCTGAAGGGCGACACGCAGAAGGTCGACGGCGTCAGCAGCGTGCAGCGCGGCGGGCTCCTCCGCATGGGTGCCGTGTTGACGGCCACATCCGCGCCGCTTCGCACCAGTCCAGTCAAGCGCGGCGATTGGGTCCTCCGCCGGCTCCTCGGCACTCCGACTCCGCCGCCACCGCCCAATATTCCTCCCATCGCCGCCGACGACAAAGGTGCCGACGGCCTTACCATCAAAGCCCGCCTGATTGCTCACCAAAAGAATGCGGCTTGCGCGGCGTGCCACTCCAAAATTGACCCGCTTGGCTTCCCCTTCGAACGATTTGACGCCGTTGGTAAACTTCGCTCGGCGTACGCCGATGGAAAGCCGGTCGAAGACTCGACAACCACCGCTGACAAGAAAGAAATCGCCGGTGTCGAAGGCCTCGTGCAATATCTGAAATCGCAGGAGCCGCAAGTCCTTCGGAATATGTCCCACAAGCTGATCGGCTTCGCTCTCGGCCGGACTGTCCTCGCCTCCGATCAACCCTTGGTCGACCGCATTATCCAAGCCGGCGGTCAAGCCACCTTCTCCCAACTGGCCGCCGAAATCGTCAACAGCCCGCAGTTCCGCTACCGCCGCGGCCAGGAACCAGCCGCTCTCGCCAAGGATACAAAACGATGAAGACCAATCACTCCCGCCGCAATTTCCTCCGCGGCACCGGCGTCGCCCTTGCCCTCCCTTGGATGGAATCGCTGTCCGCCGCGGCTTCCAACAAGCCCCCCGTCCGCTTCGCCCTGGTCTACTTTTCCAACGGCGTTGAGCCTATTCACTGGTGGGCCAAAGGCCAGGGCGCGCAAATGGACCTTGGCCCCGCGCTTCAGCCTATGATGCCGTTCCGTGAGGACATGAACTTCCTCCGCGGCCTCTACAACCAGCAGGCGTTC
>SHUN01000198.1 GCA_009697495.1 Bryobacterales bacterium
CGTGTCGAACGGTTGCCCGGCAAAGTTCGAAAAGGCGTTGTGAAAGATGGGATCGTGGTTTGGAAAATCAACTTGCGAGCCTACCGGAACCGCCATCACATGCGGCAGGAACTTCTTGTTCCGTTGATCCAGCACGAACTTCCCCGCCGCCGGAGCGTTCCGCCCCGCAACAGGCTCCAGCCATACCACCACACCCTCCGCCGATCCCTTTTTCTTGGCGTCCGTAAGCTCCACTGTGCCATGTAGCGTTGCCCCCCAAAGTGTAACCGGCACTAAGCTAAAACAAGTAAGCAATCGTAAGGTCATATCGGTTTATTCGCCGGCTTACGGTCCCAACGTAATCGCTACGGATCTGCATCCCTTCAAAACTTAAAACCACATTCGGCGCCATTTTATACATAACATTCGCGCCCCCGCTCCGGTTCAACCCGTTCTGCCCGCGGTTCAGATCGCTGTCCCGGTCATTGTGCACCCCGGCGAACCAGTTCAACGTCACTCGATTCGTCGCCGCTACCGATACCTGCCCCCATCCGCCCATCGAATGCACAGTGTGAATCACGCCATTCGCCGCCACCCGGAAACTCTGCCGCAATGCCCCCAAATGATGGACGTTTTCGCCCTTGAAAAATAATCCGCTGACCGACAACTTTGGCAGCGGAGTTACCAGCCAGTCCATCGACAGAATCCGGGACGGCAATCTCTGCGATCCCAAGCGCGATTCGGACACATGCCCGCCCGCGCCGATTTCAAAACTCCGCTCCCCGCTCCAGCTATGTCCAACAACGCCACGCAACTCCAACCCCGGCCGCCGCCGGTTAGCCAATAAGTTCGCTGGCGCTCCCGTTGATTCTTCCGCCGTCTGCATCACCGCCGCCTGGCCCTTGAACCATCCAACGCGCTGCTCAAATCGGGCCTGCGGCTGCCAGCGCCACAAATTCCCCGAACTCGTCAGCGGCGACACGCCCACATACGCCATCGAATTCGGATCGTGCGGCGAAATCAACGGTTTCATCAGGCCCGCGCTAAATGACCTCGTCGCCCAGTCCACTGTAAAATCCGCCGTCCGCACACGGAATGGCGGTGTCGCCCCTTCCGTGTTGCCGTCCCAGAAATCCATGAACATCGAGCCCGACACCTTCCCGCCCCACAAAGTCCCCGGCCCGTGATATCGCAGCCCAATCACCGACTGCCGCACGGACGCCCCAGCCGCCGCCCGGCCGGGGGCAGCCGCCGCCGTCGTCGGCACATCCACACCGTTCGCTCCTCGCGTGTTGTAGAAGGTTTGAAAAAGCGCCATCCCCGTCAACGTCACTGGAAACCGGTTCGCCTCCTCCACCTTCGTCGACGCCTGCTCCTCCACGCGCCGCTCCACAATCTCCAGCCGCTCCGGTACGCTCGGCTTTCCCTCCACCAGCTCCCGCAACTGCTTCACTTCCTGCTTTAACTCGCGGTTCTCCGATTCCAACTTTTCCAGCCGTGCCAAAACGGACGCCAAATCCTGTGCCGCAAGCGGAAGCTCCGCCAGCAACAGCACCCATCTACTCATTCAACAACTCCTGGACCCGCGCCCTTACCACCGCCAGCGCAAACGGCTTCGCCAGAAACTCATTCGCCCCTGCCTTCAGCGCGCCCGCCGGGTCATTCCGTGCCGACATCGCCACCACCGGCACTCGCAAGAGTTCCGGCCGGGTTCGCATCCATGTGATGAGTTGATACCCATCCACTCGGGGCAAATCCAAATCAGTCAATACAATGGCCGGCGCCGGCGTATTCACCTCCAGATACTCCATGGCCTCTCGGCCGTCGAACACCGTCACCGTGTCCACGTCATCCAACGCCAGCAAGCCGATTTCCAGCGTCCCTGCCAGCGCTCTGTCATCTTCAACGATCAGTATGGTTCGGGCCATGCCGCCCCTTTTTTTATGGTAGAAACCGATAGCCGACGCCATGCACCGTCAAAAAATGCCGCGGCACCGCTGGATCGGCTTCAAACTTCTGTCTCAACTTTACAATGTGCGCGTCCACAGTTCGAGTGTTTGGAAACGAATTATATCCCCACACTGAATTCAGAATGACATCCCGTGTCAACGGCCTGTCCGTATTCTGCAGGAAAAACACTAACAGATTATACTCCGCCGGCGTCAATTTCACCTCTTCGCCCTTCCGCGACGCCACCCGCCGTTCAATATCCACTTCCGCTTCCCCAAAATGCAGCACCCGGTGCGCTTCCGTCGTCGTCCGCCGCAACACCGCCCGAATCCGCGCCAGCAACTCCCGCCGCCCGAATGGCTTCGTAACGTAATCGTCCGCTCCAATCTCCAACAACAGTACCTTGTCTATCTCATCACCCACCGCGCTGAGTACAATAATAGGTGTCTGCACCTTGTCGGACCGCAGTTGCCGGCAGATCTCCACGCCGCTCATCCCGGGCAGCCGCAAGTCCACCAGGATCAGGTCCCGCCGCAAGGTCAGGCTCCGTTCATACCCCTCACGCCCGTCGGCCGCCAAATGGACCCGGTAACCCTCCTGCTCCAACATCAATCCAATTGTGTCGCGCAGGCTGTCGTCATCATCTATAACGAGTATCGTTTGCATTCATGCCCGTCTGGAATTGTATCGAAAAGGACTCCATTTCATGCGTAAGTTTTTTATCAGCCTTCTGTTGGCAGCCGCCGTTCTCACCGGTGAAGAGTATAAATCCGAGCCCGGCGCCGCCCCTCCCGCCGAACTGGCTGACAGCATTAAGAGCCTTTTGGAGAAGCAGGGCGTCAAGATCAGCAAGGACGGTAAGCCATTGAGCGAAATATGGCTCCGCGCCGCCCTCCCCGCCCCCAAACCCACCACTGAAGCCAATTTGACCATGCCAAACGTCCCCCACGGCTCCCTTATGGCTGTCATCAAAGTCGAACAAATTTATTCCGACCGTCGCGGCCAGACCTTTAAACCAGGCCTGTACACCATGCGCTACAGCTACTATCCCGAGAACGGCGACCACCAGGGCGCCGCCCCTCAGCGCGATTTTCTCCTACTAAGCCACGCCGCCACCGATACCGACGGTGCCGCCACGCCGGTCTTCAAGGATCTGGTGGAACAGAGCAAGAAGGTCTCCAGCACTCCGCATCCAGCCGTCTTCAGCATTTGGAAGGAGGACCCCAAGTTCTTCAAGGAAGGGTCGCTGGAAAAAGTGGGCGAATCCGACTGGGTGCTCATGCGCAAAATCGGCGCTGTTCCGGTCTCCCTGATCATCGCCGGGAAAGTGGAAGCGTAAAAAGTTCCCCCATGCCTAAAGTACTTACACTCGCCTGCTTCGCCCTAACTCTCGCCGCCGCCGTCCCCCGGCCCGAACTCCCCCAGCCCCAGTTCGCCCGCCCGGACTGGCAGACCCTCAACGGCGAATGGGAGTTCGACTTCGACGACGCCAACACCGGTCTCCGCGATAACTGGGCCGTCACCAAAAAAGCGCTGACCCGCAAGATCACCGTCCCCTACGCCTTCGAAACCAAGCTCTCCGGCATCGGCGACACCAGCTTCCACCCCTGGGTCTGGTACCCTCGCGCCGTCCAACTCCCCGCCAACTGGGCCAACCGCCGCGTCCTCCTCCACTTCGGCGCCATCGACTACCGCGCCATGATCTGGGTCAACGGCCGCCTCGCCGACCAGCATGAAGGCGGCAATGTCCCCATTAAGCTCGACGTGACGGATTTCCTTGCGCCAACCGGCCCCCTAACCATCACCGTCCGCGCCGAAGACCCGCCCGAAGACCGCTACATCCCTCGCGGCAAGCAATACTGGCAGCCCCAAAGCCGCGGCATTTTCTATACCCGCACCACTGGAATCTGGCAGCCCGTGTGGCTCGAAGCCGCCGGCGCCAGTTACCTCGACAAGCTCCGCATCGACACCAAGCCCGATGGCCACGTGACGTTCAACACCAAAATCGCCCGCCAAACCGCCGGGCTCACCCTCCACGCCACCATCAAGTTCAAGGACAAAGTCATCACCAACGGCTCCGCCGCCGCCAACGGCGAACGCGCCAACCTCGGCCTTTACGTCAACGATCCCGTCAAATGGGGCATCGGCCAAGGCAACCTCTATGACGTTGAGTTCGAACTCCGCAAAGGCGTCGAAGTCCTCGACCGCGTCACGTCCTACTACGGCTACCGCGCCATAAATATCGAAAACGGCCGGTTCAATCTGAACGGCCGCCCGACGTATCTGAAAATGGTTCTCGACCAGGGCTACTGGATCGAATCCACCATCACGCCTCCCACCGACGCGGCCATCCAATACGACATCAAAATGACCATGGACATGGGCTTCAACGGCGCCCGCAAGCACCAGAAGCTGGAAGACCCCCGCTTCCTCTACTGGGCCGACAAGATGGGCTTCCTGGTCTCCAGCGAAATGGCCAATGCGTACCTCTACGACGAGGACTACGCCGCCCGCTTCACGCGCGAATGGATCGAGGCCGTCGAGCGCGACGTCAACCACCCATCTATCGTCATGTGGATCCCCATCAACGAATCCTGGGGCGTCAGCGACGTTTCCGACCCTCGCCAAACGCAGCACTTGAAAGCTCTCTACCACCTGACGAAATCATTAGACCCCACGCGCCCCGTGATCGACAACGATGGCTGGGAGCATACCGACGTGACCGACCTCTTCGGCATCCACGACTACGCCGCCCGCGGTGAGCGCCTCGTCGAAAAGTACAGCGTCCTCAGCCAGAAACAGTTCGATTTTCCCGGCAATGGCCGCGCCGCATTGGCCCCTGGTTTCAAATACAACGGCTCCCCGGTGTTCTTAAGCGAGTTCGGCGGCATCGCCTACCCGCTCCCCGGCTCGCCAGTGCCAGCCGACGCCTGGGGCTATGCCGGTGTCGAGAAAACCCCCGAAGCGGCCCTCGACCGCCTCCGCAGTCTATACGTTGGCATCGCCAAAATCCCCCAAATCATGGGCATCTGTTACACCCAGTTGACCGACGTGGAGCAGGAGATCAACGGCCTGCTAACGTACGACCGGAAGCCCAAGTTCGACCTCAAGACCCTTCGGGAGATTAATGCTCTGCTGAACTAATTCCCCGATAAACCCCGCGAACGGCCGAATATTCCCGTCAACGCTGGCGCTCTCCAACGCCGCCAGATACCTCGACCGCTCCTCCACCCGGATCACCGTCCACGGATAACCGCCCGACGCCAGCATCGCATTCATCAGGAATCGAGCCATGCGTCCGTTTCCGTCCGGATACGGATGGACATACCCAAACATCCAATGGCCTAACACGGCGCGGACTCCCGCGTCCGGCTCTTCGGCGAGCAGTTCGAACAACGTCGGCATCGCATCGCGGACGCTCTCCCATCGCGGCGGCACATACCGGGAGCTCCGCAAATACACCGCGTCGTTGCGGTAACCGGCCAGTGCGCCGGCCGGAATCAGCCCCGCCGCCACACACGGCTGGAACAACTCCCGGTACCACTCCCGGTGCCGCGCCTTCGCCACCTGCCCCCCATTCTCACCGTTCAGGATCTGCACGATCGATGCCTGCACCGCCTGAAACGCCTGCCAATATCCGCGCGCCGCCAGCGCATCGCGGTTTCGCCGGTCCTCCGGCGTCTGCTCCGGATTCCAATTTCCAGTCCGCACCCGTTCGATTAATGCCGGCGATACGTTGTATCCCTCAATCGACAAAGAATGGTACGCATCGCTGCGATACAGCTTATCGATCGACCGCATGTACGCCGCCTTGCTCCTCACTTTGCCCGGCGCCAATGGAAAACAGGCCATCACTTCCCCACGCATCGATTGCCACATCACCCGCATCCGGTTCACCAGCGGAGAGACGTTCTCCCGCAAAGCCGGCATTGACGCCTGGCCGGCAAACGGATCCGTCTCCCGCACAACGAAGCCGGCGGCCTTCATGGTCGCCGTAATCTGCTCGGCAGCCTCGGCGTCTCCTACTCGCCGGAACGCTCCCGCCAGCCGGCCCGCCACCACCGAATGCCCGCCATCCAAGAGCAATCGCAAGACCTCCGTCGCGTCTCCCCGAAGGCTCTTCAAACCCAATCCGGCTTCGACCGAATGCCGTTCGAAAAACCCTTCCCCAACCCGCACCAACGCCGCCGGAACCGTAAACATCCGCAACCCCTCCCGCACGATCAGATCCGCCCTCCCCGGGCTTCGCGAGTCCTTCAAGTCGTA
>SHUN01000199.1 GCA_009697495.1 Bryobacterales bacterium
TCGAAGCTCACCGCGGGCTGTTCCCCAGTTCCGCCGCCGAGGCCTTTCCCGCTGGCAGCGGTGTGGCCGTATTCCTGAATGAGGAGTCGCCGCTGACGCAAGTGCGCGGTGCCGGCCTCGCCGAGTTTTCCCTCGACGATGTCGAACAGTTTTACGCCGAGCGGATGGCTCCTGTTACCCTTACGCTGACGCCCTTTGCCGACGCCGCGCTCTATACGAATCTCGCACGCCGCGGCTACGAGTTCGGCACTTTCGAAAACACGCTGATCCGCGCCGTTACCGATGCTGACTTCCTCAATGACGCCGACGTGGTTATAGCGGACGATCCCGCCGAATGGAGCCAGATGATGGCCGAGGCATTTTTCGATGTCGTCACTGCCATGGGCCGGGATCTAGGGCAGACGCTGTTCGCCCTGCCGAGTTGCCGTAATCTGATTATCCGCGGCGGCGCGGAGCCAGCCGCGGGTGCACAACTCGATGTTCGCGACGGGCTCGGAATTTTCCAATGCGACGGCACACTCCCGCGCTTCCGCGGTGAAGGTTTGCAGACGAAGCTCATCCGCGCCCGGCTTTCCATGGCGGCCCAGGCGGGCTGCGACATAGTTACCGCCGATACGATGCCCGGAAGCCAGTCCCAACGCAATTACGAACGGCAGGGTTTCCGCGTTGTTTACACGAAGGTGACGCTGATTAAGCCGTGCTTCTAAGGGTCTGGCATGTGCAACCGCTCCCTTACGGTCGCGGCTCGGTATGCGGTCATGACATGACTGTAGCAACCGCTCCCTTACGGTCGCGGCTCGGTATGGACAGGGAGCGGACGTTGACGAGCCCTAAGGCTTCGGCGGTTGCTCGGCCGTCACATCGGCGCCCAGCGCCTCGGGCGTATCAAACTTAATTGAAGTGTCGGCGCCGAACTTCCGGTACAGACGGAACTCGACTTCGTTCTTCATCAGTTCCTTGCCCGATCGCATCCGAACCTCCGCCCGCAAGGGCAGCATGAACTTGCTTCCCGATATTTCGATGCTGTCGTAGTCCAGCGTTGTCGTCGCCATCTGGACCGGAAAACTCGGCGGCATGTCCGCGTCCAAGGTTATTTTCGTTACTTCGAAGGTGTCCCGATCCACGAAGACCAAGCCGCGATAGCCCGGTGTGGTCACCTCCCGCCGCTGGTAGGAAACCGTCCACTTCGAATTCGGCTGCGCCACGTAGTAGGTGTAGACGTGGTTCCGCTTTCCGCGCAACGTCGCCCATCGCTGCCATTCGAATCGGGCCTGCGTATCCGGCTCAAATAACTCCTTCATCATCGACCCGAATTCGCCGGACGACGTCGAGCCATCCAGCTTCTGATACGGCACTTCGGTCATGGTTCCATTGATCGTCATGACCTTGTAATCTTCCTTCTGCTCAAAGTACGATAGCCGCGTCGTGATCGTGTCCGCGTTGCGCCAGAATTCGAGCCCCGAGGGGTCTACGTAACGCCGCGTTACCTGCATGCAGAGGAAGTCTGGCAGCCGTTTGGAATACCCCAGCCCATATTCCCTGGCCTTTTCGATGATCTCTTTCTGCTCCTCCGCCGATGGCGGCGCGGGCGGCGGAATCACGACTTTGGGGGCCACCGGGACCGGCGCCGGCGCGGCTGGCAATTCTTTCGTTAGCGTCAGCAAATCCCGCAGCGCTTCCACCGTTTTGGGGCCCACACCCATTCCCGAAAATTCCTCAAAATGCCGGGGCTCCAGCCGGTGCGTCAGCTTCGACTTCTTCAGGAAGCCAGCCACCTGTATATCCGACTGGTGCAGGTCCATTGAGGACTTCAAAAACGAGCGCAACTGCTCCACCGTCATGCGCGTCTGCGCGGACAATTGGCCTTGACACATCGGGACTGCGAACAAAAGGGCCGCGGCTAACCAACGCATAGATTATTGACGCTTCTTCTTGCCGGTCTGTTGCGGGATTCGCGCCGGGGTGAGCGTTTTTTCAATCGCCGCCAGCGCTAGCGGCGCCATCACCCGGTAGCCGTCGGCGTTCGGGTGCAGGCCGTCGTTGGCGAGTTCGGCTTTCAACTGGCCGCTCGAATCCACTGTGGCGTCGTAGTAGTTCAGGTAGGTGAAGCCGCGCTTTTGGCACATCGAAGAGATGAACTGATTCAGCTCCCGGATGACAGCTAGCGGGCGGCCTTTGGTCATCTCAAAGCGGGGATTCGAGTCTTTATGGTGGTCAGAAGTGGGCAAAATGGACGCTAGGATGACCTTAATGGAATGCTTTTCGGCCAGATCGGCCATCATTTTGAGGTTGTTTTGGATGGTTTCGACGCTCACTCCGCGGGCGATGTCGTTGGTTCCGGCCAGGACTAACATCGCGGCCGGTCTGTGATTAATGACGTCGGCTTGCATCCGGCCGAGCATTTCGCCGGTAATCTGGCCGGAGATGCCGCGATTCACGAAATCTTTACCGGGGAAGTATTCGTTGAGACGCCAGGCATCGGTGATGGAGTCTCCGTAGAACAACACCCGATCCGGCGTTGCGGCAGCAAGTGTTTTGTTTGCTTCGGCATAGCGGCGAAGGTTGTCGCGATCTGCGCCGCGCATTTGCGTTTCGGTCGCCGTGAGCATCGCGCGGAAATGGATCTCCAGGCGCTCAACGGCATCCCGCAATTCCGTTAACTGCTGTTTGGCGGTTGGGTTGGGCGGGAAGGGTTTGGGCACGCCATCGGCCAGCGCAAGGTAGGAGCGGGCATCGGTTAGCAACCCGTAAGTGGTGCTGATTGTTAATCTTCCAGCGATTTTGATGGCCTTGTCGTCCTGGTTGAGGTTTTCCAGCATCGGCGCGGCGGCGCGGGCCAGGCCGGGGGCAGTGATAGAAGTCGATCCGGCGAGTTGGATCATACGGCCGGCGAGCGTCAACGCGTCGCGCGCATTCAACAGTTCCAATTGCGCGGCGAGCGGTAAACTCAACGCGCACAACAACATCCATCGCATCATTTCTTTCTTCCTTCCACTGGCGGATCCACTGTATCCAGGGTAAACGTCACGGTTCCGATATGTATACGCATACGGACCTGAATTTGCACGGGCAGGCGGCGGGCGTCGTCACTGATCCAAATGAAAAGCCGGGCATTCCGTTTGAACAGGATGTCGTTGAAAAGAAAGGCTTCATAGCGAATGGCCGGGAAGTTCCCAAGCGGGGTGGAGACCTTTTCCTTTTCCTGCGCTTCGATGCGCGCCATCACGATTTTCTTGCCGTCGCTGATTGGGAGAGTCGTCGACTGGCCGGGCTGTAGACTGTTGAGCGAGCGCAGTTTTGCCAATGCGCCAACAACGTCGTGAACGCAGGCGGGCGTGTCCAACTCCCGCTCCAAAATGGTCTCATTTTTGATGAGGTCGCGTTCTTTATAGAACGACTTGTTTTCGGTCCAACGAATGGTGGTCTCGCGTTTCCGGCTGCCTTCTTCGGCCTGTAAACGGACTTGTTGCGCACACAAATCGGCGGTTCCCTGGGTGTCGTACACATTGTTGACTTTGAAGAGGCGGGAGACCAAACCGGCGGAAAATACCTTCAATTGCGCTTTGTAGCCAGTGGGGCCTGGGGTCCAGGAGAGGTCGGTGCGGCCGGCGTTAATCAGGCGCCATTCCACTTGGTAGGAGAGAGATACAGGAGATTGGGCAGAGAGAGCCGTCGCGGTGAACAGGAGCGCGAGCGGTAGGCGGGAAATTGGCATGAACGATTGAGTTTCCCACAAAAACTACTGGCGGCGGAGAATGCGGCCGGAACGGATGGCGTTGGGTTTGCCTTCATTGATGGCGATGACGCCGTTGACGATGACAAAATCGAAGCCGGTGCTGTACTGATGGGGCTTGTCGAACTGGGCGTGATCGCGGACGAGGGCGGGGTCAAAGAGGACGAGGTCGGCGGCGAAACCTTCGCGGAGGAGGCCGCGGTCGTGGAAGCCGAAGGTTCGGGCGGGGAGGGACGTCATTTTGCGAATGGCGTCCTCCAGGGTGAGGACGCCGCGTTCACGGACGTACTTGCTGAGGACGCGGGCGTTGGTGCCGTAGATGCGGGGGTGGGGGACGCCTTCGCCGAAAGGCACCAAGCCGGCGTCACTGGCGATGGCGGTGAGCGGATGGCGCATGATGCGATCGACATCGGCATCGCTCATGACGTGATAGACGATGGAGGGGCGACCCTTGATGCGCATGTCCATGAGGGTTTCGATTTCGGCGGCGAGGGTTTTAGGGCGGCCGCGGGCGAGGTTGATCTCGCTGATCGATTTGCCTTCGGCGGAGCGATCCTCCGGGAAGGTGGCGATGATGGCGAATGAGTAATCGGGCTGGCCTTGGCGGAGCGTTAGCTCGGAGGCCATTTGGGCGGCGATGCGTTTGCGGCTGGCGCCCGTGGTCAAACGTTCGACGATGGCGGAGGGGCCATCGGCGAGAACCTCGCTAGGGAAAAAGATGTCGATGGAGGCGCTGGCGGCGGTATAGGGGTATTGATCGACGACGACATCAAGGCCATCGCGGCGGGCTTCCTCGACCATCTGGAGTGTCTTTTCCGATTTGCCCCAATGGCGGCGATCGATGATCTTGAAGTGCGAGATTTGGACGGGCAGGCGGGAGGCCTTGCCGACCTGGATGGCTTCGCGAATAGCGTTTTCGACGTCAACGCCTTCGTCGCGCATGTGTGTGGCGTAGACGCCGCCGAAGGGAGCGGCGGCCTTGGCGAGTTCGATGACTTCGCTGGTTTGGGAATAGGTTCCGGGGACGTACCAGAGACCGGTGGCGAAACCGACTGCTCCATCGCGCATTCCTTGGGCGACGAGGGCACGCATTGCGGCGAGTTCAGCGGTGGTTGGGGCGCGATTGGCACTGCCCATTGCGGCGTTGCGGACGCTGTTGTGGCCGATTAATGCGGCGATGTTCATGCCGATGCCGGTTTTTTCCAGGCGGGCGAAGAAGTCTTTCAAGTCGACGGCGGAGGTTCCGCAATTGCCGCTGACAACGGAGGTAACGCCATCGAGGAGGAAACCATCGGAGCGGGGTTCGATGAAAATGGCGCGTTCGATGTGCGTGTGAACGTCGATGAAGCCGGGGGCGAGGACGCGGCCGGCGGCGTCGATGGCGCGATCGGCGGTGGCGGATGGAAGGGTGCCGATTTTCGCGATGCGGCCGGCGCGAATGCCGACATCGGCTTTGAACCAGGGATTGCCGGAGCCGTCGACGACGCGGGCGTTGCGTATGAGGATGTCAAAATCGGCGGCGGCGGCGGCGGCGACGGAGAGGAGTGTTAGCAGGCAGATGTGGATCGGACGCATGGGAAAACTGATAACTACTGTATCGCCAATTGGGTTGGGAGTATTCTGGAAATACCTATGCGACTTCCAATACTGGCGGCGATAACCGTGTCCTTCCTAACTGCTCAGCAGCCGCCGCTGCTTGACCGGGAACTGTTCTTCGACGATCCGGAAATTTCGGGCGCGCAAATCTCGCCGAACGGCGAATACCTCACTTTCATGAGGCCTTTGAATAAGGTTCGGAATATTTGGATCAAGAAAGCCGGTGCGCCGTTCTCCGAAGCGCGGCCGCTGACGGCTTCGGAGAAACGGCCCATTCCTGCTTATTTCTGGACGCGCGACGCGAAGTATGTTTTGTTCGTGCAGGACAACGATGGCGATGAGAACTTCAACGTCTACTCGATCGACCCGATGGCGGCCAAGCCGGAGCCGCGCAATCTGACCAATGCCAAGGGCGTGACGACACGGATTTACTCGACGCCGAAGAATGATCCGGGCACTTTGTATATTGGGATCAACGACAGAGACAAAGCGTGGCATGACCTGTACCGATTGAAACTCTCGACTGGCGAGAAGACGCTGCTGCGGACGAACACGGAGCGAATTAGCGGCTGGTATTTCGACCTGACGGGCAAACTGCGCGCGGCGGACCGCACCAACGACAAGGGCGACACGGAGATATTGCGGGTGGATCCCGATGGCTTTCAGATGATTTACTCGTCCACTGTTTTTGAGGGTTGCGGGTTGGTGCGCTTTCACAAAGACGGCAAGCGCGCTTATATGGCATCGAATGCCGGCGAGAGTGTGGATTTGACGGGTTTGTATTTACTGGACATCGCGACGGGGAAGACGGAGCTAGTGGAAAGCGATCCGAACAAGCGCGTTGATTTTGGAAGCGCATTA
>SHUN01000200.1 GCA_009697495.1 Bryobacterales bacterium
ATGCGCGGCCGACGTTGACGGCGGAAGGGGTTCGGCCGAGTGATTAAGTGTTTGTACGGGAGTAGCGGGGATGGGGGGGCGGGACCGCTCCCTGACGGTCGCGGCTCGGTAGCGCGCGGATTGGTGACGGGCGGATTGGTAGCGGGCGGCTCGGTAGCGCGCGGATTGGTAGCGGGCGGATTCGCAACTCGCGGTTCGCGGGCTCGTTTAACGGATTCCGAGCCGCGACCGTTAGGGAGCGGTTGTTTGCCCACAAGGCCTGAGGAGATGCATGGCTGCTAACCGTGTTCGTCTCGCCGCGGGACTCGATGTGGGCAGCGCTCACACGCGGTGTGTGATCTGCGTGGTGGAGGACGGCCAGATCCGTTTTGCGGGCGCGGGCGAGGTGGACTCGCGCGGCTGGGCCAACAGCAAGATCGCCGATCGCGAGCAGATGTCGGAATCGGTGCGGCTGGCCGTGCGCGAGGCGGAGCGCCAGGCGGGTATCTCGGTTGACGCGGTGGTCGCCGGCCTAGGCGGCGAAGCGATTCACGGCGATAACCAGGTCGGCAAATACGACTTCGGGCGGCCGCGGGAGATCGATCAGTCCGACATCGATTACGCGGTGGAAAAGGCGTGCCGCCAGCAGCTAGACGCCGAGTGCGTGCTGCTGCAAGTTTTCCTGCAGGACTTCACTCTGGATGGCAATGCGGGGGTGGTGAACCCGCGCGGCACGAGGGCGTCGCGCCTGGAAGCCAACGTTCACATTGTGACCACCAGCGCCTTCGAGCATCAGTCGCTGGTGAGCGCGGTGCATGAGGCCCATCTGGCGGTGGAAGAAACCGTTTATGAAGGGATGGCTTCGGCGTATTCGTGCGTGGCGCACGACGAGCGCCGGCAGGGTGTGGCGATTGCCGATATCGGCGCGCAGTCAACGGAAGTAGTCGTGTACGCCGGGGAGGCGATGGTCCAGGCTTTCAGCATCGCGGTCGGCGCCGAGCACTTCACGCGCGATGTGGCCTACGACTTCAAGATTTCGTTTGAAGACGCAGAAAAGCTGAAGCTCGAATACGGCTGCGCGATCCTGGGTCTGACTGCCGATAATACGTTTATCGAGGTGCCTTCAGCCGACGGTCGGCCCTCGCGGGAGGCGCCGCGAAAGCGCCTGAACTTCATTCTGGAATCGCGGGCCGACTTCCTCTTCCGGTATATCAAAAAGAAGCTGGAGATGTGCGGGATGGAGCGACGGCTGCTGGAGGGAATTCTGCTCACCGGCGGCGGGGCGTGCCTGAACGGCATGTGCGATGTGGCCGAACTGGTGTTGAACTGCCAGTCGCGCAACGGGCTGCCGGTCGGCATTGCGGATTGGCCTGACGCGCTGGCCAATCCGCAATGGGCGACGGTCGCGGGACTGGCCATGTACAGCGGCCGGTTGAAAGAGCACCGTTATCAGAAGCGTTCTTCCCCGGGCTTTTTGAGCCTGTTAATGTCCAAGTAGGAAAGGAAATCGGCATGAGCGAAATCAAGTTTGAGATGCAGGACGACAATCAGGTTGGGACACGGATTAAGGTGATCGGCGTCGGCGGGGGCGGTTGTAACGCGGTGGCGCGCATGATGAGCGCCGGGCTTACGGGGGTCGACTTTTACGTCGTCAACACGGACGTGCAGGCGCTGAACGCGTCGCCGGTGCCGAACAAGATCGCCATCGGCTCGAAACTCACCAATGGTCTCGGCGCGGGGTCTGATCCGGAGAAGGGGCGGCAAGCGGCGCTCGACGATACCAATCGCCTGGTTGAAATTCTGGAGGACGCCGATATGGTGTTTCTCACTTCCGGCCTTGGCGGGGGCACGGGCACGGGCGCGACACCGGTCGTCGCCTCATTAGCCAAAGAGTTGGGCGCGCTGACGGTGGCCATCGTGACAATGCCGTTCAAGTTCGAGGGGCCGAAGCGGATCCGGCAGGCTGAGCGCGGGCTGGCGGATCTGGCCGCCACCGTCGACACTGTGATTTCGATTCCCAATGATCGGCTGATGAAACTCGCCCCGAAGGGCACGAGCTTTCTGGATGCGTTCAAAATGGCCGACGACGTGTTGCGCCAAGCCGTTCAGGGCATCTCGGAAATCATGTTGACGCCTGGAATTATTAACCGCGATTTCAGCGATATCAAGGCGATTATGTCGGGGATGGGCCACGCGATGATGGGCGCCGCCACGGCTGCTGGAGAGGGGGCCGCTGTGGAAGCCGCCCGCGCCGCGATCAGTTCGCCCCTGCTTGAAGACAACGGCGTGGAAGGGGCGCGCGGGCTGTTGATCAACGTCGCCGGATCGAGCGCCCTGACGCTGGACCAGTTCGCCGACGCTTGCACTTTGATTTTCGAGGCGACCAAGAACGAAGAAGTACACATGAGCTACGGGCTGGTGCATGACGAAGGCTTGGGCGATGAGGTGAAGGTGACCGTAATTGCCACGGGGTTCTCGCGCGAATCGTCGATCCCGTTGTCACCGCCGCGGGCTGAACGCCCTGCGCCGACGCCCGCGCCGATCTCGGTCACGTATTATGAATCCGAGCCGGTGGACGCGCATTTTGAGGGAACGGAATCGGCTCCGCCGCCCGCTCCGCCGGCTCCGGCTCCGAAGGCCGAAGTCGATCCGTTTGAGGACATCGACACGCCGTCGTTTTTGCGGCGGGAGCGGAAGTTATTTAGCTGAGGCCGGAACGTACCGGCGGACACGATTTGAATCGTTCTCTGCGAATACGGTTGACCCGTCGGGCGCCGCGGCAAGCGCGGTAATGAAGCCCAATGGGCCGGAAAGCGGTGGGTCGCCGTCGCCAATGACGGTCCCTGTATAGATCCCGCCCGCGAGGCGCGAAAGTACGCTGTCCGGCGAGAGGCGGCAGATCGAGCCGCCCGCCGCAATCAGGAGTTCGTTCCCTTTCGCGGCCAGCGCGTTAACCGTGTCGATGCCAAGGCAAACGCGGGCGTCGGGAGCTTCGGCGAGGGAAGTCAATTTGATTTCTCCCTCCAAACTTACCTTGACGACGCTGCGATTCGGGGGATATACAAAAACGATTGAGTCATCCTCGGAAACGGTGAACCGCCGCAAGTCAGATGGCCGAAAGAAGTACTCATTCGTTGGGAAGCGGGTGATCGGCTTCGCTTCTCTTTGCCTTGTGACGCGGAGCAGTTCCCCGCCGAGACTAAGAATCAGTTCGCCGTCCCTGGTGACCCCCAATCCACTCGAGCTGAGATTGATCGCCGGCCCGCCGAGATCTGTTGGCGTAAGCCAGGTCTCCAGATTCCCGTTGCGCTGAAAGCGCCGCACACGAGAGTAAGCATCAATGAAATAGATCCAGCCCTCACGGTCGACGGCGATTGGACCCATTGGCATGACCGCGCTGTCGAGTGCCGGACCGGCGTCCGCCGGCGGACCAGTGGAGCCATTACCGGCCGCTATTTCCCAATTTCCTTCGGCGGTGAGGACGCGAATCCGGAAGCTGAGTTGATCGACAATGTACAAATTGCCGGCTTGGTCATAGACGAGGCCGGTGGGGTGGGCGAGGGCCGTGTCCAGTGGGCCGCCGCCCTCGACACGCGCCTTGCCGGCCGCGCGCGATAACCGGCCGTCTTCTTCCACGCGCCAAACGGTGAGCGCGCCTGAATCGACGATGAGCAGCCGGCCTAAGCTGTCGACGGCAATCGATTCGATAAACCGAAAACGCGCCTCGCGCGCCGGGACTCCGGCCTCAGCCTGGGTGCCTTCTTCGACACCGGCAAATCGTTCCACCTTTCCTTCATACAAGCGATAAATAGCACCCAGATTGCTGTCGGCGACATAAAATTTCCCTGCGTTATCACCGGCGATATCGGACAAGATCTGCGTCTTCCCATCCAGGCTCGGCGCGCCGTCGATTCGCTTACCGGGTTCCGAGGGGCCCGCCAGGAGTGTCGAGTCGAGATAGACACGGTCGCGGTTCGGGGGAATGAACGCAATTCCGTTATTCGTGTGGAAAATCCGATGCGCGGAAACGGCTTGCGGAAGGTCTAATTGTCTGGGCCCCGGGAGTTGCCAAAGCCCGGCTCTGTTGGCCAGAAAGATATTGAACCCGTTTCGGGAAACGGCGATGGTTGTGGCACCGGTTAATGCGCTTAGGGATCGATCATTCACGAAATTGTATAGAAGCGATTCCTGGCCCGTACGGGAAATCCGGCTAATGCCGGGTGGATTCCAGTAGAAGTAATTCCCCTCCTCATCGGTATCGGCGAGTCGTCCAGTAGGCGTCGCGCGGCCGAAAACCCGAAGAGTTCCCGCGCCATCCACTTTGAGTAAACGCCCAAAGACCTCTGACAGATAGAACCCGTCCGTCCCGGAGGATAAAACTCGCGTCGGCTAATTGAGGAGCGTGTCCACTGCGGGCCGCTCCGTAAAATCAGTGGCGATTCCAGCCACCGGCTCCAGTCGTCCGGCCGCTTGGGAAAACGCGCAAATCCCAAGAAGCAGCGCGGATAACTTAGTCATTGTTCATACATATTAACATCGCCAAAACGGCGGGCTCCCGCGAAGGAGCCCGCCGTTTCGCAAACCACTCAACCTACCAAAGCAGCTTCAAAGCGAACTGCGTTTGACGCGGCGCGTTCGCTGTTCCGGTCACGCGTCCGAACTGCGCATTGCCCACCGTAGTATTAGGGGCGCCGAACACCGGATGATTCAGTGCGTTGAAGCTCTCTCCGCGCAGTTCCAATGCCACGCGTTCCCCAACAATGTTGAAGCGCTTGAACACCGACATATCCAGCGTCTCCACGAAGTCGGCCCGCAGGTTAGGATGCATTCGGCCCATGTTGCCAAAGGTGTACTGCGCCGGCAACCGGAAAGCATTCGTGTCGAACCATTTATCCAGCGTCGGGTTGGCCAAATTCGCGTCCTGGCCAGCCGAATCCGGCCGCTGTCCGCCGCCGAAGGAGAAGCTCGTGTTCCCCGTCGTCGTCATCTGCAAGGGCTGTCCGCTGCTTAGCGTCAGGATTCCATTCACCTGCCACTGGCCGAGAGCCGCGTTCAGGAACTTGTTCCACTGCGTCCCGAACTGCTTGCCTTTGCCGAAGGGCAGTTCGTACGTGGACGTCATCACCAGCCGATGCGGGTAGTGGTACGGCGAAATGGAACGTTCGCACGCCCGGCAGTTGAAGTTACGGAATCCAGAGGAATCCCAGGCGTTGTCACCACCATCGGCGATCAACTTGGACCAAGTGTAAGCCGCCACCACCGTGCCGCTTCCCGAGAACCGCTTCTTGAACGTCGCCTGCAGGCTGTGGAAGTTCGAGTTGCCCCACGCCGTGCCGGCAAACGAAACGCCCGGATACTGCGGATAGGGCGTCAACAATTCTCCGCGCTGCACCGTTCGGTTCGACAACGGCCCCACGGGAATGATTCCGAAAAACGGATTTTGGACCACGTCCAACAGCCCGGCGTCCGGCCGGATCTGCGCATCCGCTAATTGATCCATCTGCCAACCGAGTGGCAGATGAGTACCCTTGTTGCCGGCATACGCCAGGTCAAAGACCATCCCCCTGCCAAGATCCTGGCCGATGGAGAAGTTCCATTGGGAGTTATACGGCGTCGTCATCGTCGATGGGATGGGCGAGCCAACACCTTGACCAATTGCGGCGCCAAGCCCGTTGACCGATCCCTCCGGTTGCAGTACCCCGTTCGGGAACGGGTTCCGCAACAGGTCCGTCGGCGTCACGCCGTCGATGGTGGGAACCCATGGCGTCGTCGCGCGGAACGGCGCTGTCCCGTAGTTGTTCGCGCCATAGGTCGCCATCGTGTAGAAGATCCCGCCGCCAGCCCGGATGACGGTACTCGGCCGCAGTTGATAAGCAATTCCAATACGCGGCGCGATCTTGCCCCACTCAATTCCCTTGAGCGTCCGGCCTAAGTCTCCCTTATTGGCGAACGTCCACCCGCCCTTCAAGTTCAGACCCGTCCGCTGGCTCAGCGGGTTCACAGCGTTCGTATTAAAGACCGCGTAACGATCATGCCGCTCCGTCAACCCGGTCTCGAAATCCCATCGTAGACCAAGATTCAACGTCAGTTTGCGGTTCACTTTCCAGTCATCCTGCAGGTAGTATCCGAAGC
Organism: Bryobacterales bacterium; assembly: GCA_009697495.1. Classification (GTDB taxonomy): domain Bacteria; phylum Acidobacteriota; class Terriglobia; order Bryobacterales; family Bryobacteraceae. Next base: position 6,112 of record SHUN01000200.1, read on the forward strand.
TCTTGCTTTCCAATGCCGGCCGGATGCCGTGTACTTCGCTCCCGCCCGCGCCCGTTCCCAGCAGGAACGACGCAAAC
>SHUN01000201.1 GCA_009697495.1 Bryobacterales bacterium
CCTCCTCCGGGCTCGCAAACTCGGCTTCGTATTCCAGTCCTATCAGCTCATCCCAACCCTTACAGCCGAAGAAAACGTTCTCCTCCCCGCCGAACTCGCCGGTGCCGCAGGCAGCGCCGCCGCTCGCGCCCGCGCCCTGCTGGACGATGTCGGCCTCGCCGATCGCCGGGATCACTATCCCGTCCAGCTCTCCGGCGGCGAACAGCAACGGGTCGCCCTCGCCCGCGCCTTCATGCTCCAACCGCCCATACTAATGGCCGACGAACCCACCGGCAATCTCGACTCCACCAATGGCGCCCACGTCCTGGAGTTGCTCCTCAATATGAATCGGAAGGAAGGCACAACCCTTATCCTGGTCACGCATGATCCGCAAGTCGCCGCCCGCGCCGGCCGCCGTATCCAAATGCGCGACGGAGTGATCGTGAGCGATGAGATTTAGCACAGCCCTCCGCCTCGCCTGGCGCGACTCCCGCAACTCCGCAGCCAAGTTCGCCTTCGTCATCCTCGCCGTCGCCGTTGGCGTCGGGTCCCTCACCGGTGTCCGCGGCTTCTCCCGCGCCTTCCGTTCCATGCTGTTGAAGGACGCGCGCACGTTAATGGCGGCCGATCTCAGCGTCCGCGTCTTCGAACTCCCCACCCCCGCCCAGGAGAAAATCTTCGACGATTTCACCGCGCAATCCATCGACCGCACTTGGATCACCGAAACCGTTTCCATGCTCAGCGCGCCGCAAATGAGCATACCGCTGCTGGTCGCCGTCAAAGCCGTTGACCCCGCCAAATACCCTTTCTACGGCGAGGTCAGAACGGCAACCAATGCCGGGCTTCCATCGATTCTGGAGGGCCCGAATATCGCCGTTTCTGACGATCTGCTTGTCCGCTCCGGCCTGAAGGAAGGCGCGAGCGTTCGCCTCGGCACCGCCGAGTTCACCATCAAGGGCGTCCTGACATACGAGCCCGACCGCATGGCTGGCTCCGTCAACGTCGGCCCCCGCGTAATGTTGACTCGGGCCAATCTGGAGCTCGCCGGACTTCTGCAAGAAGGCAGCCGCAGCTCGCAACGTTTCCTCTTCAAGTTCCCCTCCGGTCAGGCCGACGCGATGATATTGACCGCCCGCAAACAGCTCGCCTCCGCCTTCCCGGACGCAGTCATCGCCGACTACCGCGAGACCCATCCGCTCATCACCCGCGGCCTGAACAACGCCACGACTTTCCTTAGCTTGGTGAGCCTCATCGCCCTCGTCGTCGGCGCGCTCGGCGTGGCGATGGCCATGCAGTCGCATCTCCAGCAGAAACTCGATTCCATCGCGGTGATGAAGGCCCTCGGCGGCCGTTCATCACAGATCCTGCACGTGTATCTGTTACAGGCAACGCTGCTCGCCCTCGCCGGAGGCGGCATTGGCATACTCCTCGGCGCGGGCGTGCAGAAAGCGTTCCCGCTGCTGATCGCCACCTTCTTCCCCATCGCCCCGAACGTGCAGTTCGAGTGGATTTCCATCGCCGAAGGCTTCGGGCTATCGCTGTTGTCCACGCTCCTCTTCGTCCTCCCGCCGCTCCTTGAAATCCGCCAGATCAAGCCGATTGTGATCTTCCGGCGCGACATGGAGGGCGTCCCAAAACCGTGGAGGACGTGGTGGCGGGAACAGCGCGCATCCCTCGCCGCGGTGCTGCTGATCTGCCTCGGCCTCGCCGGCATGGCCGCGTTTCTAATTGACGCCAATTGGGCCGTCTCCGCCCGCGTCGGCGGCTGGTTCGTCGGCGGTCTCATCGGGGCGTTGTTACTGCTCGCCGGACTCTCCTGGGCGCTGCTGAAACTACTCCGCCGACTGGTGAAATTGCCCGCGTTGAAGCTCCCCGCGCTCGCCCGTCACGGCCTCGCCAATCTCTATCGGCCCGGCAATCGCGCCGAGGCTGTACTCGTCGCTTTCAGCCTAGGAGTCATGCTCACCCTGACGATCTACTTACTGCAAAGTTCCATCATCGGGCAGATTTCCGCCAGCGCCCCGCCCGGGATGCCGAATGTTTTTCTCATCAACATTACCAACGCCGATCGCGTGCCCGTCGCCGCCTTTCTGAAATCCGCGCCCGGCGTGGAAGGGGATGTCGCCATCGTCGCCACCGCCGCCGGCCATCTGAAGTCGATCAACAACACGGCGCAAAATGAAACCAATCTCGTCGGTCCCGCCAAACGTTTTCTCCGCGCCCGCACCATTACCTGGGCGAACGAAATGCCCCCCCAAACACAAATTGTGGAAGGGAAATGGTGGCAGAATCCCGGGCCCGCGGAGCCCCAGCTTTCTGTCCTGGCCGATGCCGCGAAAGCTCTCAATTTGAAACCCGGCACGCTGACGGAATGGGAAGTTTCCGGCCGCAAAATCTATGCCCGCGTCGCCGCCATTCATCGCAATGAAAGCGTCCGGCCAGGCTCCAACGCCGAATTCGTCTTCTCCCCCGGCGCACTCGACAGCGTCCCCGTCCTGTACTTCGGCGCCATCCGCGCCCGCCCCGCACTGATCTCCCAGCTCCAGAAAGCGTCCTTCGAAAAGTTCCCCGCCATCACCGTCATCAATCTGGCCGACGTGCTCGATCGTGTCCAGGAAGTAATTGATCAGGTAGCGCTCGTCGTACGCTTCATTTCGGCCTTCGCCATTCTCGCCGGCATGATCATTCTCGCCTCCAGCATCGCCGGCAGCCGCCTGCGCCGCGTTCGCGAGGTGGTCATTCTGAAAACCCTTGGCGCCACTCGCGCCAAGGTCGCGGCAATTTTTTCAGTGGAGTTCCTGCTCCTGGGCCTCGTCTCCGGGGTTATGGGGAGCGTGCTCGCCGTAGCCTTTACCAACGTACTGCTCACCCGGCTCCTCGACGCGCAGTTTCAATTTGACTGGGCGCCGAATGGCATCGCCATTTTCGGTAGCGCGCTCATCGCCATGTTCGCCGGTTGGATGGCCAGTTATCGCATTCTCGATCAGAAGCCCCTCGAAGTTCTCCGCGACGAGTAATGCTACTCTAGACCCAAATGACCCCGGAAGCGCGCGAACGCTATTCCCGCCAGATCCTCTTCTCCCCCATCGGCGAGTCCGGCCAGGAATTACTACTACAGTCGCAAGTGGCTATCGTCGGCTGCGGCGCACTCGGCACTTTCCAGGCCGCCGCCCTTGCCCGCGCCGGCGTCGGTACGCTCATAATCATCGACCGCGATTACGTCGAACAATCCAATCTGCAACGACAATGGCTCTTCGAAGAGCAGGACGCCCGTGATAATCTGCCCAAAGCCGCCGCCGCTGCCCGCGCCATCGCCCGCATCAACTCCTCCACCAAAGTCCACGCCCACATCACCGACCTAAATCCTACCAATATAGTAGATCTCCTCGCCGATGCCGATCTAATCCTCGATGGCACCGACAACTTCGAAACTCGTTACCTCATCAATGAGTTCGCCCTAAGTACCAATAAATCTTGGATATACGGCGCCGCCGTTGGCAGTTACGGGATTACCATGCCCATCCTCCCCGGCGTCTCCTCCTGCCTCCAGTGCGTCTACCCCGAATCGCCAAAAACCGACCAGCCAACCTGCGAAACCGCCGGCGTCCTCGGTTCCGTCACCGCCGCCATTGCCGCCATCCAATCCGCTGACGCGATCAAACTCCTTACCGGCCACCAGCCCAGTCTCCGAATTACTACAATAGACGTTTGGAGCGGTGCCGTCCGCCAAATCGACCAACCCCACCCAGACCCAAACTGTCCCGCCTGCGGCCCTAACCCGGAATTTCCCTACCTCAACGGCGAAAAACGCGCTCCCATTTCCCTTTGCGGCCGCGACGCTGTTCAAATTCACGAACGAACGAAACCAATCAATCTTCCCGAACTCAAACTCCGCCTCGAAAAACTGGCCCCTGTACGCGCCAACGAGTTCGCCCTCCGCTTCTTCCCCACCCCATATGAGATGACCATCTTCCCCGATGGCCGCGCTATCATCAAAGGAACTATCGATGTAGGAATTGCCCGCAGCCTCTACGCCAAGTATATTGGATGCTAAAACCGTAAACTTACCCACAACAAATAGGGGTTTTCCACATCTACTCCACAAGGGAGCGTGTTATGCTTTTGCCGTGGCCCCCGTTAGCCAGCAATCGTGGACTCGCAAAGAAATCTGCCGAGTCCTGTCCCTTGAGGAGCGTCAGCTCCGAAACTGGGAAAAACAAGGTCTCGTTTCTGCGTCGGAGAACTACGCCTTCCCGGACCTTCTCACTCTCCGTACTCTGAATACGCTCCGCAAAGAAAAGATCCCTGTTAGCCGCATTCGCCAGACGTTTCAATCATTACAGGAACGGCTCGGTCAGCGTCCCGGCGACGTCAAAATTTTCACCGAAGGACGCCGCATCGGAGTTCAATTCTCCGGCCAGCGCATCGAGCCCGTTACTGGTCAGTTGTTCTTCGATTTCGACTCCGCCAAAACCCGCACCCTCGCCCCTCGCCCCGAACCCCAGCGCAACCGCGAACAATCAGACTTTTGGTTCCAGAAGGGTCTGGAGCTCGAACAGTCCAACGCCGGCCCGCAAGAAGCCATCGACGCCTACATCAAAGCCATCGAACTCAATCCCGCCGCCGCCGGCGCTCTGGTCAACCTCGGGACGATCTACTTCCATAAACGCGACTGGAAAAAGAGTGAGAACTACTACCGCGCCTCCGTCGAAGCCGATCCCAATTACGCGCTCGCCCACTACAATCTCGGCAACCTCTACGACGAGCGCAACGACCCTGATCGCGCCTACACCCATTACCACTCCGCCCTCCGCATCCAGCCCCAATACGCCGACGCCCATTACAATCTCGCCCTGCTCCACCAAGGCCAAGGCGACATGATGAAAGCCCTCAGCCACTGGCAGACATATCTCAAGCTCGACCCCTCCTCTCAGTGGGCTCAAATTGCCCGCCGCGAGATAGGCAAGATCAAACAAACCACCGTCGTTCCCGGCCCCAGACCCGTTCTGCTGCGGCCATAATCCACAGCCGCCACCGCTGCCGGCTGTGCCGGAGCATCGCCGCCCCGCCCCAGGCCCGTTCTGCCGCGGCCATAATCCCCAGGCGTCGCACGGCTCCAATCCGTTATGGGATACTCGGGCATTGATACTCCGCCCGCATCCCCCGATGATCAAACACCTCTTTCTCTACACCCTCACACTGGCCGCCCAATCTGCCTTCGACATTCCCATTGGCCGCAATTGAAAATCGGGAATGAAATGGGGAGAAGACGTAATGGGCAAGGATACCCTCGACGGTGGCGAGCAGGTTGAAATCGTGTTCGCGCGCAAAAAAAAGGGCGCCCGAGTGGGATCTGCGAGTCGAAGACGACGCGAAAAAGGCTTCGTTTGGGCGAGCGGTAGGGTCCAATTCGGAACGACGTGTTCCATCCTGGCGTCCCGGATTGAAACGGCAGCATTCGGCGGAGGCGTAAGCGATTGATTATATGGGACTTTTGGATTGGCGACAGGCGTGCTATGTCATAATGCAGGAGGCTCCGGCCATGAACACTTCCTTCGCATTTGAAGACGAAATCGATCTCTCCCGCTTCAACAATCTCTACAAAACGGAATCGACTACGGACGCCGCTCCGAGGTCCAATCAGATTCCCGACGGCCGCTACGAAGTTGTCGTCGCCGAAGTATGTCTCACCACATCGCAGAGCAGCGGAAATCCAATGGTCCGCTGGGTTCTTCGCATCACGAGCTCCGCGTTTCGTGATCGGATTCTTCGAAAATACTCCGTGATCACCGAAAATTCGATCCGTTTCGTGCGCAAGGACCTGGAGGTCTGCGGGCTCCACCTGGATAAATTTGAGGATCTAAAATCACGCGTAACAGAACTCGAGGGCGTCGAACTCGAAGCACAGCAAATCACCAAAGGCGAATTCACCAGCGTTTACTTCAACCGAGCCATCACTTCACACACCCAAGCTGATGGCGTCGCCAACGACGATATCCCGTTCTAAGCCGGAAAAGCGCGCAAACGCGGTGCCGCCGTCGCCTTCTCCCACTCCGCCAGCAGACCGCGTAACCGCGCGGCCACCGCTGGGTTAGACTCGCTCAGGTTTTCCTTCTCCTGCGGATCGGTGCTCAAATTAAACAACGACTCCTTGCCGGTATCGGAAACCAGCTTCCAATCCCCGTCGCGAACCGCCTTC
>SHUN01000202.1 GCA_009697495.1 Bryobacterales bacterium
AGGTCTTCCGGACATCCGCAAGGCAGTTCCAATCTGCCGCGGCGGCCAGGCGATACCAGTCCAGCGCTTCGGTTTCGGTCGCGGGATGCTTTGCCGTCAGCTTTAGAAGACCTCGTTTGCTGATCACGTTCACAAAACGATGTTATCACAACGATAACATAAAAATAAGCAAAAACACGGGCCTTTGCAAACTCGCCATCCCCCTCCGATGAAAAAAAAGAGGAGGGGCGCAGAGGGGAAGCCGGATCGGGTCACGGGCCGTACACTTTATAGGGGCCCCAGAAATTCAGACTAGGCAACAAGCTGAGATTTCGACGAAGTAAAAAGCCAAGAAGATGCCGATGACGAGGACGAGAAAAAAGTACAGTCCGAATTTCAAAGCCGGGTTGCGATGGAGTGAGGCTTGGATTGACCGGCAGCCGGTTGCACGTATACGATACGTATAGTCGTGCAAAGAAAATTAACCATCACCGTTTCGGAAGAAGTTTACCGGGGGCTGCACGCCAAGATCGGGCGAGGCCGCATCAGCAAGTTTCTCGATTCGCTAGCGCGGCCCCATGTGGTCGAGTGTGATCTGGAGCAGGCTTATAAGGCTATGGGCGGGGACTCCCGTAGAGAAGCCGAAGCGTTGGAATGGTCGGAAAACCTGATGGTTGACGTTTACGCCGAATGAATACTGGCCGCTGATGAACGCCGATTAACGCGGATAACACGAGACTTCTTATCGGCGTTGATCAGCGTTAATCAGCGGCCAATCCTGCTTGCCCTGATACCGTCCGATTCCAAACCAGGAACCGTGCGGGCGGGGATTCAGCCGCCTCCGACACGTACTTCTTTCATTTAGCGCGCGGATGGCACAAGTAAGCACGCCCGGTTTTGCGAAAGTCCCGCTAGAGCAGCTTCGAAACGGCGGCTTCGATGGCGGCGACGGCGGTTTCGCCCTTCCAGATTTGCACTTTGCGGCCGGATTTGTCGTAGAGGACGAGCGCGGGCAGTTCGCCGCCCCACTTGGGGTCGATGGCGCGGATGAAGGCGTCGTCGTCTTTGGGGGCTTTCAGATAGCCCTGCGTTTTGACGCCGGCTTTGGTGAGGAACTCGCGGGCACCGGCTTCGTTTTCCGGTTCGTCGGCGCTGATGGGAATCAGCACCAGGCCCTTGCCTTTGAGGCGGGCTTCGAGCTTAACGAGTTCCGGAAGTTCCTTACGGCAGGGGACGCACCAAGTGGCCCAGAAATCGACGAGCACCACTTTGCCCTTCTGCGCGGCGATCATCTTCGGATAGCTGATTTCATTGATCCTGGCGAGGGGCTCGGCGGTCAGGGAGAGGGCGGCGAGGAGGAGGAACCATTTCATGATCAGGACACCTTTTTAATGGCGCACCCAAAGGCGCGGATGGGTTTGACGGAGACGGGGCGGTTGGCGAGGAGGTCGGCGACGGCAAGTTTGACGGCTTCGACTTTGACGCGGGCGGCGTTGCGGGCGTCGTCGATGGCTCCGTGGTAACGGCTGGCGCCATTCGAGTCCAGGATGACAACTTCAGGCGTAAGCGTGACGCCGAAGCGGTCGGCGACGGTGTTGCGCCAGTCCTTGAAAAAGGGGACGGAGAACTTGACGTCGTTTGCGTAGCGAAGCGTTTCGGCGGCGCTTTCGTTGTCGTTCGAGTTGATCAGCAGCAGCCGGACGGGCTGGCCAGCGAAGTGTTTTGCCAGGGCGTGGATGCGGTCCTGATAGGCGTTGGAGATCGGGCAAATATTGGAAAGGAACAGTAGGACAGTGGCGCGATATTGCTTCACATCGACGTATTCGGGGAGGCCATCGGGACGGCTGAGGCGGATGGGCGAGGCGCTCCAAAGTTGCGACGGGAGAAATCCGCCGAGAAAGAGCCGCCTGTTCACTGCTTTTTGTTCTCGAGTTTCAGGTGCATGATGGCGCGTTTGCGGTCGTCGAAGGTCGAGAGCGTGCGCGCGGGGCTCACCATGCCTTTCGCTTCGGCCTTCAGTTCGTAATCCACGTTGGTGGAGAGGCCCTGGAACACGAACACGCCGTCGGCTTTGGTGATGAAGCTGCGGACCTGCATGGACTTGGTGTTTTTCAGTTGGACGACGGCGGCTTCGACGAGCGAGTCATCCACCATGCGGATGGTGCCGGTGACGGCGCGGACGTTGGGGTCGTCGCCCTTCTTGTCTTTCTGGGACCCGGGGAGCCAATTGCCGTAGCCGGGGCCCTTCTGGGGCGGGGCCTGGGCCTGCGCCACGAGCACGGCACCGCTAAAGACGGCGGCTGCGAGCAGGCTGAGGACAGCGGTGCGGAACATGGGAGACTCCTGGACTGTAGATGCGATCACGGTGTTGCCGGTTTCAAGGTGAAGAAAACGTCCATGCGAGCGCCGGGCGTCGCGGTGGTTTCCTTTTCTTCGGATTGAAGGCCCTTGGCGGAGGCCTTCACCTTGTATTGTTGTTCAACGGGAGGGACGGAGAAGGCGAATTCGCCGCGGGCGTCCGTTACAGATTTTCGGAGTTTGACCTTTTTGCCATCGGCGCGAACGTCGAGCAGTTCGATCTCCGCTCCGGCGACAGCAAAGCCCGGATCCCGGAACACGGTTCCGGCGATGACGGCCGCGAGTTTCTTTTCCTGTTTTTTGTCCGCGGCGAGCAAGCCGACGGGCAATAGCAGGAAAAGTAACGCCCGGCGGCCGGGGTTAGTGCCAGTTTTCTTCGTCGTCTTCTTCCTCTTCCGGGTCGTCGTCACCGTCTTCGCCGTCGTCGAAATCCTCATCGGACTCGTCGTCGTCATCATCGTCGTCATCATCGTCATCAGCGACGCCTGCGAGTTCGAGCGGCTCTTTGCTGGAGACGCGGACCATTTCTCCGCATTCGTCGCAGGTAAGCTCGTCTCCTTCGTCGAGTTCTTCCTCGTCAAAGTCCAGAGCGGCGGCACACAAGGGGCAGTTGACCATAAATTTGTCCTGTGTTTCCTTTCTCCGCGAATCGATGCCGCGGCATTGGGTCACTAAAATTGAAGTGGGATCGGCGCTTTAACGGCGCGCGGCGAAAAACAAGAGGCGGCAAAAATTAATGTCGAGCGGCGATTGCTGGCCGAAGCGATTCGGCGTAGCCGAGGATGGTGTCGTAATTCAGGGTAATCAGGGTTTTCTCGATATCATCGCCCGATTCGACCATTTTACGCAGATGCGCTGCGGCGATGCGGTGGACCCAGGGGTCGGTAAAGAGCTGATCCGTTTCATGGCTGGCCTTCAAAAGATCCTTGTGGGGCAGCGCGATAATTTTCTCTTCGTGGAGATCGCCGGAAGTGATTTCGAACTTTACGTCGATGGTGTCGGCGTGGCGGATGGAGATCGCGTTCTGCGACCAGCGGAACTCAACTTGCCAGGTAGCGCCGAAAGGATCGGGCCCAGCTTCAAACGCGCGATAGTTATCGATCATGCATCCGCTATTGTAGCGGCCATCTCGCCTGTGGTTCAAGGCGGCGGGAGGAAAGTTCCGGCGCGAAGCATGGGGGCGGCCGGGCGGCGCGGGGGCGGAGCGCGTCGCGCACTCCGTTTCGATGTCGTATGCAACGCGGCGGATTGACGGTTCAGTGCGCCTCGCCCAAGTCCTCACTCGCCGCGTTAGCCAGTTCGCAAATGGCGTCGAAGATCGACCAATGGCTTCGCGGACCGCAGCTCGCATCGCTGGACAGCTATGGAAGCGGGGCTGGCGCCGCAATCGGCTGGATCGACATGCGCATCGATCGCTACGGTTTGGCGGTAAGAAGACCGCGGGCGCCGAGCCATTCGTGGAAGCGGATGACCCACTCCTTGACGGGCCCTTTCATGTCGTCGCGGAGTCCGAATCCATGGCCGACCCCGCTATAGACGTGCAGTTCGGCGGAGACGCCGGCTTTCTTGAGCGCGAGATAGAGTTCGGGCAGGCCCTGAGAAATGTTTTGGCGGTCATTTTCTCCGCAGACGAGGAAGGCGGGGGATGTGTCTTTGGTGAGGTTCAGGTTTTTGGGAATGGCCGGGTAGATGAGGGCCTGGAAGGCGGGTTTGGCGGGACTGACGGCGGCGAGAGCGGCCAGGTCGCCACCGGCGGAGAAGCCCATGATGCCGACTCGGGCCGCGTCGACTTTCCATTCCACGGCGCGGGCGCGGACGACTTCGAGTGCTTTGAGCGCGTCGCTGAGTGCTTCGCCTTCGATAGTGTATTTCGAATCCTTTTCGCGGGCGAGACGGTATTTGAGGACGAACGCGGCGACGCCGTGATCGCTGAGCCAGCGGGCGATGTTGTGGCCTTCGTGGTCTGTCCAGAGTTCGCGATGGCCGCCGCCGGGGGCGATGATGACGGCGGCTCCGGTGGGGCCTGCCGGGAGGTAGGGGGTTATCGACGGCCGGTGGACATTGGAGACGACGCGTTCGTTGCGCGGCGGGGCGAGGCGGGTGACTTCGGCGGGGGCTCCGGCGTTTTGATCGGGGACGAGCAGGACTTCGTGGCCGGGTGTTACGGCGAGTAGCAAAACGCCGGTGAGGGGGAGCAGGAGTATACGATTCATTTGCTTGAGTTTTCTGGCGGTATCGTATCATTCTTCGGCGCTTGGCGGGTCCTTTGTTTTGTGCGGAGGCGGGATTTTTCCGGCGGTTCCCGATTTTCCTGGGTTGGCGGCTGAGTACTTTTCTAAGTAATTTTTCGGCTGGACAGAATTCTTGGCGAGCGTATCCTGAATCTGATACGCAACTTCGAATACGGGAAGGAAAACTTGAAAATGTCGAAATCAAAAATGCGTGGCTTGGCGATGTTGTTTGGGGGTGTCGTGGTTTGCGGCGGGTTGGCGACGGCGGTCTTTGGCACTCACTCCTGGGGGACTTACCATTGGGCGCGGAAGGCGAATCCGTTTACGCTTAAACTTGGGGATAACTTGAGTTCGACTTGGAAAGGGCATTTGGCCCTTGCGAGTTCCGATTGGACTGCTTCGTCCGTATTGGATACCGTCGTCGTGGCGGGCGCGACGAGTTCCAGAAAATGCAGCCCCGTCTCCGGGCGGATCGAAGTGTGCAACTCGACCTATGGCGGGACCGGTTGGCTGGGCATTGCCCAGATTTGGATAAGCGGCAGCCACATCACGCAGGCCGTCGCGAAAATGAACGATACCTATTTCAACACCGCGAGGTACAACACTCCCGCGTGGCGGCAGATGGTGATGTGTCAGGAAGTCGCCCACAATTTCGGCCTTGGCCACCAGGATGAAAATTTCAGTAACCCGAATCTTGGAACCTGCATGGACTACACGAATGACCCTTCTACGAACCAGCGTCCGAATCAGCACGATTACGACCAGTTGGTGACGATTTACGGTAGCCATCTGGATCCGACGACGACGATCAGTTCATCCACAGCAAGCGCCGCGCATCCGCCGGCCATGCAAAACATGGACTTCAACTCGAAAGCCACGTGGGGCAAAGTCGTCGCCCAGAGCAAGAACGGCTTGGGCGAAGTTTACGAGCAGGATTTTGGCGGCGGCCATCGCGTGATCACGCACGTCTTCTGGGCACCCGGAGAACAGCGCGGCAACCCGAACGATTAGCACGTCGTACCCTGAACAGGTGAGCAGTTACCGCGAGGATCTCGCCTTTATCAACGACGACGGCTTTTCCGATTTCACGGACGGGACGTTGCCGGGCGTGCTGGGTCTGCTGCGCCGCGCGGGCGTGCGGAACGGCCTCGTCGTCGATTTGGGTTGCGGTAGCGGGCGTTGGGCGGCGGCGTTGGGCGGTGCCGGGTATGACGTATTGGGAGTCGATCTGTCGTCGGCGATGATTCGGCTCGCCCGGAAGCGGGCACCGCTGGCGCATTTTGAAACAGGATCGTTACTGAACGCGAAGCTGCCCGCTTGCGACGCGGTGACGGCAATTGGCGAGGTCGTCAATTACCAGTTCGATCCGAAACACTCGAGGGCGGCGCTGACGCGGCTCTTCCGGCGGATTCACGCGGCGTTGCGGCCGGGCGGGCTGTTTGTATTTGACGTAGCCGGTCCAGACCGCGTGCCGGCGGTAGTGCCGGCGTCGTATTGGAAAGAGGGCGAGGGCTGGGCCATCCACGTCGAGGTGGACGGGAATGCCCGTAGCGGTTGGATGACGCGGAACATTGTCTGTTTTAGGCAGGAC
>SHUN01000203.1 GCA_009697495.1 Bryobacterales bacterium
ACCGCGTCACCGGGCGCGATGATCGCGAACAGCAAATGCGCGATCGCGTCCTTGGCACCGATGGTAACAATCGCTTCTTTGTCCGGATCGAGCTCCACGCCGTAATTCCGCTGATAGCGCTTCACGATCTCCACGCGCAACTGCGGAATCCCGCGCGACATGGAATAGCGATGATTCTTCTGCTGACGAGCCGCTTCCACCAGCTTTTCGACGATCACATCCGGCGTCGCCCCATCGGGGTTGCCCATGCCGAAGTCCACCACATCCTGCCCCGCTGCGCGTGCCTTTGCCTTCAGCTCGTTGATCACGGCGAAGACATAAGGCGGCAGCTTGGCAATGCGGTAGAACTGTTCGGGAGCAGACATGGGTGTAGCGTTTATCTTCTTTCGGTTATGAAATACGGCCGTCGCTTATGCCGGAACGGCTTCGGCGATCAGCTCTTTGAACTTGCATTCCTTGTTCGGGCACTGCGCGAACGCGCCGGCCTTCAGGAACTTCTCAATCAAATGCGAGCCGCCGCAGTCCGGGCACTTGCGATCAATCGGCTTGCCCCAGGCGACGAACTCGCACTTAGGGTATTTGTTGCAGCCATAAAACGTCTTGCCCTTCTTGGAGCGCCGCTCAATGATGTCGCCCTCGTGGCAGTCCGGGCACTTCACGCCCACCGTCTTCTGCTTCACGTATTTGCACGTCGGGTAGTCCGAACACGCCGTGAATTCGCCGAACCGGCCGGACTTCGTCACCAGATTCTTGCCGCACTCCGGGCAGAGTTCATCGAGCTGAACATCGGGCTGCTTTTCGCCCTGACCCAGTTGTCGCGTCGTCTTGCAATCGGGATAACCGGTACAGGCCATGAACTGGCCGAAACGGCCCTTCTTCAGCACCATCGGCCGGCCGCAGTTGGGGCAGTACTCGTCCTCGCCCTGCTCGCCCAGATCCTCCGTCGCCGTCGTCGGCAACTCGCGCGTGCTGGTGCATTCCGGGTAGCCAGTACAGGCAATAAAGCTGCCGTGCCGCCCCCACTTAATCACCATCGCCTTCGAACACTTGTCGCAGATGAAGTCGGTGGGCTTCTCCATCCGCTTGATGTCGGTCATCTGCACGGCCGCGCGTTCCAGATCGGCGGAGAATTTTTCGTAGAACTCCGCCATCGCCACGCGCCAGTCCATCGTGCCGGCTTCGATTTCGTCTAATTCTTCTTCCAGACGCGCCGTGTACAGCACGTCGAAGATGTCGCCGAAGGATTCCAGCAGCAGGTCGGTAACCACGGTGCCAAGCTCCGTCGGCCCGAACTTGCCGCCTTCCTTCTTCACATATTCGCGCTCTTGAATCGTCGAGAGAATCGATGCATAGGTCGACGGCCGGCCCACGCCCTTGGCTTCCAGCTCCTTCACCAGCGTCGCTTCCGTAAATCGCGGCGGCGGTTCGGTAAAGTGCTGCTCCGGGTCGATCGACTTGAACTTCAGTTCTTCGCCTTGCGTCACCGCTGGCAGTTTCCGCGTCGCCTCGTCGTCGTCGTCCTTGGTGTCCTTGCCCTCTTCGTACACTTTCAGGAAGCCGTCGAACTTCTCCACCGATCCGGTCGCCCGGAACGTGTAGCCAATCTTCGAATTGCCCGGCGTCGCCACATCAATCGTCGTCTGGTCGAAGACCGCCGGCATTATCTGCGACGCCACAAAGCGCATCCAGATCAGCTTGTACAGCTTCAACTCGTCTTCCTGCAAGTACTGCGCCACGCTCTCCGGCGTCAGGAACGCGCTGGTCGGGCGGATGGCTTCGTGGGCGTCTTGCGCGTCTTTCTTGCCCTTGTAGAAATTAGCCTTCTCCGGCAAATACGCTTCGCCGTACTTCTCCCCGATAAATTTCCGGACCTCGCCCAGGGCGTCATCCGAGACGCGCACCGAATCGGTACGCATGTAGGTGATCAAGCCCGTTGCGCCCTCATCGCCCATCTCCATGCCTTCGTATAATCGCTGCGCCAGCACCATCGTGCGCTTCACGCTGAACCGCAACTTTCGCGCCGAGTCCTGCTGCAGCGTCGACGTGATAAACGGCGGCACCGGATTGCGCTTCTTTTCCTTCGTGCCTACCGATTGCACCGTGTAGCGCGCTTGATCGACGTCGGCCAGAATCTCTTTCGCCCGCGCTTCGTCGCGTATGCCCGGATTCTCGCCTGCCACCTTCGCCAGCCGCGCTTTCAGCACCGGCGCTTTTTTGGCGTTCAACGACAGATCGATCGTCCAGTACTCTTCTTTGTTGAACCCCAGGATCTCGCGTTCCCGGTCCACGATCAGCCGCAGCGCCACCGTCTGCACGCGTCCCGCCGACAGTCCGCGACGGACCTTGTCCCACAACAGCGGCGAGATCTTGTACCCCACCAGCCGGTCCAATATTCTCCGGGCCTGCTGCGCGTCCACCAGGCCCGTATTCACCTGTAGCGGGTTTTCGAACGCCTTGTGGACGGCATTCTTGGTGATCTCGTTGAACATCACCCGAAAAATCTTCGGCGCTTTGTCGCCCTTTCCCTGCAGCTCTTCCTGCAAATGAAAGCAGATCGCCTCGCCTTCTCGATCCGGATCGGCCGCGAGGAAGATCTTATCGGCGCCCTTGGCGGCCGCCTTCAACTCTGCGATGAGCTTCTTCTTGCCTTCGATCACCACGTAGGTGGGTTCGAAGCCCAGGTCGACGTTCACCGCCAGATCGCTCTTCGGCAGGTCTTTGATGTGACCGAGCGAAGCTTTGACGATGTAGTCGTTACCGAGGTATTTTCCGATTGTTTTCGCCTTCGCCGGCGACTCGACGATGACGAGGGATTTGGACATAGTGACTTGTTCCAGTGTAACCGTTAAAAAAAATATCGACTGCTACCAGACCTTAACAAACTGTTTTCCGGGGAGCTGACGGACCAGCCCAAGCAGTTCCAGTTCGAAAAGAACGGCAACGATCTCAGACGAGGAATAGTTTTCCAGACAACCTAACATCTCGTCAATGTGTGTCGGCGAGTCAACCGTCACCTTGGCCAGCAATAAATCGCCTAAAACCGAGTTCGGACCCAATGGCAGCGTCGACTGTTTCGACCCGGAATTGGGCCCGTTTCCGTTGGATGCGCCGCCGCCGTTTTGGATTCGCCGCCGTATCTCCGGCGACAGCTCGTTGACGATGTCCTGCGCCGTCGTGACGAGCTTCGCGCCTTGTCGAATCAACAGGTTAGATCCCCATGACGCCTGACTCGTAATATTCCCGGGGATGGCGTATACCTCTCGCCCCTGGTCCATTGCCAACCGCGCCGTAATGGCCGACCCGGAGTACTGCGCTCCCTCGACTACGAGTACCCCGCAGCTCATCCCGCTGACGATGCGATTTCGTATAGGAAAATTTTGTGGATAAGCCGGCGCTCCCATCGGAAATTCGGAGATCGCCAACCCCTTTGTCGAAATTTCTTCGTGGAGCCGCCGGTTCTCCGAAGGGTAAATCATGTCCACACCGCAGCCGAAAATAGCCGTCGTTTTCCCTCCCACCGCCAGCGCCGCCCGGTGCGCCGCCGTGTCGATTCCGCGCGCCATACCCGAAATGACGTTCAATCCGGCCGCCGCCAGATCGCCGCCGAGTTTCTCCGCCACTGCCATCCCGTACGGCGTCGGCTTCCGTGTTCCCACCACCGCGATGCCCGGATAATTCAACAGCGCCAGGTCGCCCCGGGCGAACAGGACCAGCGGCGGGTCCAAAATGTCCCGCATCGGCTCCGGGTACAGCGGATCGTGAATGGTGACCAGCACCGCCCCGCGCGCTCGCAGCTTGTTCTGCTGTTCCACAGCGTCGTCGAAGGTACACCCCGATGCCACTGATCGCGCCGGCCCTGGCGGCAAGCCCGCCGCCTCCAGTTCCGACACCGACGCCCGGAACAGCAATTGCGGCGATTGAAACCGCGCCAGCAACTGCACCACGCGCCGGGTGCCCAGGCCGGGCACCAGCCGCAGCGCGAGCCAGTGCAGTTCGTCTTCAGGCGTCAGCCGGGAGGGGGAAGAGGGGGCGGTGGCGTGCATCAAATGGTCCTACGTAGGTAGTGCGTCGCCAGAGCTTTTTTTCTCAAAAACTATGACCGCCGAGCCGATTCCGTTAGCTACAATCGCATCATGCCAATCGTCATTGACGCGCCCAGCCAGCCATGGGAGCAGCGCACCATCGTTCCAACGGGAGACCCTGTTTTCCGAAAAAACCTCTACACCGATCCGGATACCGGCATGGAGGTTCGGCTGGTGAAATACCCCGCCGGAGTCATGAATCCGACGCACACTCACCCCTGCGCCCACGGCATGTACATTTTGGAAGGAACGCTGGTCACCGGAAGCGGCCGGTATTCGCCGGGCCAGTTCGTCTGGTTTCCGGAAGGCGAGACGATGGAGCACGGCGCGACCGCGGAATCGGATGTGACGGTGGTGTTCATCACGAATAAGCGGTTTGAAATTCACTACAAATGATCCAGGGCCATGCGCTTTCGGTTTGGCTGGCGATCCTGATCTTAATTGGTTGCGGGGTGAAACGGCCGCTTCCGGAGCTTCCGGCAGTGGATTTGAGCGGAGCCCAGGGGGCCGTGCGCCAGGTGATCGAGCCGACTCTGGCGGCCGCGCGGGCCGCTCCCGGCGACGCAGCGATGGCAGCGCGATTGGGAATGGCGTTGCATGCGCACAATCAACTCTCCGCCGCGGCGCGCGCTTATGAGCGCGCCGCCATTTTGGATCCAGCCAACTCCGAATACGCCTATCTGTGGGGCACCGCTCTCGCGGCCGATGGCCGGTACGCCGAGGCAGTGAATCCGCTTCGCGCCGCGATAGCGAATCCAGCCGCGCGCCTACAGCTGGCCGACGCCCTTTATGCGGCCGGCCAGACTGCCGAAGCGCGCCGCGAGTATGAAAGGATGGTCGCCGCCGATCCCGCCAACGCCGCCGCTCACCATGGGCTGGGCCGCTGTGCGCAGGGCGCTGAGGCGATTGTGGCGTTTCAGCGGGCTCTTCAACTTTTCCCCAGCTACGGCGCGGCGCGCTTTGCCCTGGCCGGCATTTACCGCCAACAAGGCCAGCACGCCGAAGCCGCCGCCGCGCTCGAAAATTACGAACGCGACAAACTGCTCGCGCCGCCGATGACGGACCCGGTAATGGCAGCCGTGCAAGCGCTGGACGCGAGCGCGACCGGTCTGCTGCGCGCCTCCCAATCCCTGGAACGGCAAGGCCGGCTGGCAGAGGCCGCCTCGCTGCACGAGCGGGCTATCGCCGCCGATCCCAAACTCACGCAGGCTTGGGTGAATCTGATCTCGCTGTATGCCCGGCTTGATCAGCCGGGGAAAGCGGAGTCCGCCTATCGGAACGCGATCAAACTGCAACCGAAGAATGCCGAGACGCATTACAATTTCGGCGTATTTTGCGCACAACTCGAACGATTCGCCGATGCGCGAATGGCGTTCCAGGCCGCCGTCGACATCGATCCCGGAAACGCCGAGGCGCTCGACAGCCTCGGCGCGGTGATTGAAATCACGGGAGCGTGGGACCGGGCCGCCGGGCTGTACCGGCGGGCATTGGCGGCCAAGCCGGGGCTCCGTTTGGCGCATTATCATTTGGGCCGGATACTGGCCAATCAGCGGCGGTTCCCCGAAGCAATCGCCGAATTTGAAAAAGCCATTGAACCGATGGATGCGCAGACCCCCGGATACCTCTACGCTCTCGGCGCGACGCATGCACGGGCGGGGGCGCGGGTGAAAGCTGTCGAGATTCTGCGGCGCGCCCGCGAAGAGGCGATTCGGCAGCAACAGGCCCCCCTCGCGGCGTCCATTGATCGGGACCTGGCGAAGTTACAAAATTGAAACCGGGAAATTGGATACAATGGGCGCAATTGTTGGAGTTGTTGTGGAAATAGTTGAAAGGGGGTCTGTGTGTCTAACACCCGATCCTTATTCGTTCTACTCTCCGCGTCGTTCCTGCTTGCGGGAACCGCAAACGCCCAAGTGCTTTATGGCAACTTGGTCGGCAACGTAACCGATCCGCAACAAGCCGCTGTCACCGGCGCAGCGGTTTCGATAAAAAGTCCGTCCACCGGCTACAGCGTCGACACCAAGACCGACGATCGCGGCGTCTATGAAATTCGCAACGTCCCGCCCGGCGTC
>SHUN01000204.1 GCA_009697495.1 Bryobacterales bacterium
CGTCGCGCGCTGCTCCAGCAGTTGCGCCGCGAGCCCTTCCAACTCCCCCCGAACCGTCAAAATTTGAGCGACATCCTCTTTCGACAACTGGGTGACAAACGTGCCTTTGTTCGTCACCCGCGGCACAAAACCCTGTGCCTCCAACTCGAACAGAGCTTCCCGGACCGCCGTCGTTCCCACGCCCAAATCCGCAGCCAGCCTCATCTCCACAATCCGGTCGCCAGGCTGCAATTTGCCGGACAGAATCGCGTCCTTTATCAGCTTCGACACACGATCCTTCAACACCATCCTCTGGACAGTGATATCCTCCCTATGTGATGGCCAATGCAGTCACAAAAGCTTTAAGGGATCACCGTATGACCACACGTACTTTACCACTCAAGATCGCCGCACTATTCGTCTTTATCGCCGCCGGCGCCCAGGCCCAAACAGCGCAAATTACGGGTACTGTTACCGACGCCACCGCCGCTTCCGTGGCCAATACCGTTGTCACCGCGACAAACATCCAAACTGGCGTTGCCCGGTCCGCCACTTCTAATGAAGCCGGCAACTTTCTCATCACCTCCCTCTTTCCGGGACAGTATGTCGTGTCCGCGTCGGCGCCGGGATTCAAGCAGACGCGCCGCCCGTCTTTGACCCTCGCCATCGAGCAGATCGCGCGTCTCGACTTTCGAATGGAAGTCGGCGAAACCAAAGACAGCATCACCGTCGAATCCACCGCAGTGCTACTCGATGCCTCTAACAGCACGATTGGGACCGTTGTCGACAATCGCAAGATCACCGAACTTCCGCTGAACGGCCGCAATCCGCTGGACTTGGTGGGACTGTCGGCGGGCATCCGCGTCCAAGGCGGATTTGGCGGCAAGAACGGGTCGCTGAACAACTTCTCATCCAACGGCGGACTGGCCAATGCCAATTCTGTATTGGTCGAGGGCTTGGCGCTCGATCTGGCCCAAATGAATGCCCCTTCGTTCGTCCCGCCCGTCGACGCCACCCAGGAGTTTAAGGTGCAGACCAACACCTTTTCCGCGGAGTTTGGCCGAACCTCCGGCGCGGTCGTCAGCATGAGCATCAAGTCCGGAACGAACCAGTTCCATGGATCGGCGTATGAATTTCTTCGCAATAAGGATCTCAACGCCAACAACTTTTTCCAGAATCGCGCCGGCAATGCCCGGCCGAACCTGGTCCAGAACCAATACGGCGCATCCATTGGCGGACCGATAAAGAAAGACAAGACGTTCTTCTTCACGAACTGGGAGGACTACCGGAACCGCAATGGCGCGCCTGCCATCACCACCGTGCCGACACTGGGGGAACGGCAGGGAAATTTCTCGCAAACCCGCAACGCCGCCGGTAACGTAATATCGGTCGCCGATCCGCTCTCGACGCGCCAGTTGCCCGACGGCAGCTTCACGCGGAACACATTTCCCGGCAACACCATTCCGGCCGGCCGTTTTAGTAAGGTCGCGACAAGTGTCGCCGCCATCTACCCGCTGGCCAATTCGCAAGGTAATCTCATCACGAATGTGAACAACTATTCGACGGTTGGCGGCGGCGGCACCGATGAGCACCAGATCGTTAACAAGCTCGATCAAAATCTGAACAATCGCTGGAAGATCTTCGGGACGTTTTCTCGTATCTGGGCCGATCAGTTCAATCGCGATCCCCTCGGTTACAAAGTGAATCTCACGCGCCAGGTGTCCTATGCCCGGACGCACGCAACAGTGTCCGCCAGCGCGGTCTTCAGCCCCGGACTTATCGGCGAGTTCCGCACCGGCTTTGCCCGCTTTCACAGCCCAAGCATTCCCAATGCGCTCGGGTTCGACATCACAACTTTGGGATTCCCGAAGTCGCTGGCCGACCAGACGCAGATCAAGTCGTTCCCGGCATTCAACGTGGCGGGAATCGTGGCCGTTGGCAGCTCGGGTTCGGCTGGCATGACCCTTACCGATCTCAACAGTTGGGGACAGCGGGCCTCCATGACATGGGTGAAAAGCACCCATACCCTGAAGTTCGGCGCCGACTATCGCGTGCAGCAGTTGAATCAATTTCAGCAGAACTCCTTCATGCCCGCGTTTCAATTCAACAATCAGATGACCTCCATCAACCCGCTGCGCCTCGACACCAATAGCGGCGTGCCTTTCGCCTCGTTCCTGTTGGGCACCATGGCTAGCGCCTCCGTCGCCAAGAGCGAGCGTCTCGGCAACCAGCGCCGTTACCTTTCCATGTTCATCCAGGACGATTGGAAGATCACTCGCCGCCTCACATTGAACATCGGAACCGAGTATAGTCTGGAGTTCCCCATCACCGAACGCTTTAACCGCAAGATGTGGTTTGACCCGTCCGCGCCGCTCCCCATCAGCCAGACGGTTGGATTACCTTTGACCGGTGGCTTCCTGTTCGCCAATGACAAGACCCGCTCGCCGTATGATCTCTACAAAAAGCAGTTTGGTCCGCGCGTCGGCCTGGCGTACCAGCTCTTCCCGCGCACGGTCATTCGAAGCGGTTACGGCTTGTTCTGGATACCCGGCGCGGTAACGGAAGTGACGGGGGACAATCGGGCGCCGGCTTGGGCCATTAATACGCTGGCCACCGCCTCACTGGATGGCGGAGTAACTCCATTCAGCACGCTGGACGATCCCTACCCGCAAGGGATTATCAACCCCCCTGGTAACAAGGGAGGTCTGAACACGCTGATCGGGCAGAATGCGGCGGCCAACCAGCGCAACTTCCGCACCGGATACATGCAGCAGTGGAACTTCGATATTCAGCAGGAACTCGGCCGCGGCTCGGTGCTTGAAGTACTCTATGCCGGAAGCGCCGGCGTCGGCCTGCCGGCGCAATGGGCAAGCCAGTTGAACCAGCTTGAGGATCGTTATCTCCCGCTGGGGGACGGCCTCCGCCAACAGGTCAAGAACCCGTTCTTCGGAACGGTGCAGACAGGGCCGCTGTCACAACCCACCATTTCCCGCGCCCAGTTATTGCGGCCCTATCCGCAATTCCAGACGCTTTACGCCGAAGGCATGCCGCTGGGTCATTCCACTTACCACTCCTTCCAATTGCAATTCAACCGGCGAATGGGAAGCTCTGTTTTGAGTACGGCGTACACACTCAGCAAGTCACTAGGCAACACGGAAAGCCGAAGCGATTGGCTGGAGGGCGGCGCCCAGGGAACCAGCATGGGCTTTTTGAACAACAACAATCGTAAGTTGGACAAGTCACTCGCCGCCGCCGACGTTCCCCAACGGCTTGTCGTCAGCTATACCGTCGAACTTCCATTCGGAAAGGGCCACCGCTTTCTGCAGAATCCGGGTGCCGCCAATCTGCTCGTATCCGGCTGGGAAGTTTCCGGATTGTATACGGCCCAAAGCGGCACGCCCATCGCCGTTGGAACTCTGACAAACCTTTCCGGCGCTTTCAACGATGTTACCGACGTGTATGGCTCCTATAGCGCTAACTCGCGGCCTGACAACATCGGGCAAACCGCGAAGCTCGATGGGACGGCCACCAGCCGGCTGAATCAATGGTTCAATACCGGCGTGTTTAAGCAATCGGCGCCCTATACCTTTGGGACAGCGCCCCGAACACTGCCGGATGCCCGTTGGCATGGGACGAACAACATCGATCTCGGCATATTCAAGAACAACCGCTTTGGACCGGATGGGCGTTACAACCTCCAGTTCCGCGGCGAGTTCTTCAACGCCGCCAATCGCGTGAAGTTCGGCGTGGCCGGCATGAGCTTCGGAACATCCAATTTCGGAGTGGTCAGCAGCCAGTCGAACATTCCGCGCCAGATTCAACTCGCGTTGAAGTTTCTCTTCTGAGGCCGGTAAACCCGGCGGCCGCCTTAGCGTGAACATGCTAGGAGTCTGTCGGAGATAGATTTCGGCGCACCTAGAATCAACAACTTACAGACAATTCGCAAATGTAAAATCCACGTAAGTTGTTGATTCTACGTAGCACATTTTTTATCTCCGACACACTCCTAGCATGAGGAAAATGCTCCACCTCGACGACAATCTTGCGGGGCAGGCCTGCTGGGCTGGGTTAAATCGGCTTATAGAAAGAGATGTATCGTGAGTCTTGAGCAGTTGATCGTAGACATGAAAGAAAGCCTTGAGCATGAATTACACGGGATGGAAGCGAGGCTCAATTCCCGTTTGGATAAGTTTGAACTTCGTTTCGAAGCCCAAGCGGCGCGATTGGACCGGTTAGACACAACAATTCGGGCGGGAGGCCGATGGACCAGTGGAATGATCGATTGGGCCTCAAAGGTGGACACATCGCTCGACGGCTTTGGCAAACAGATTATTGCGATCGACACGGAGATCGCTGAGGCCGGTAAGCGTTTGGCAAAACTGGAAGGTGCGTCTAACGGTAGTAATTGACGCCTTCAAAAAGTCCTGGGTAGTATCCTATATCCAAATGCGTCTCCTCCTCGCGCTTCTCACCGCCGGTGCCTCGTTCGCGCAAACCCCTAACCTTGATCAACTCAAAAAAGACGCCATCGTCAACATCGACGGGCGCTCCAAGATGGTCCAGGAAATTGTCGACTCCGTCTTCAGCTTCGGCGAACTCGGCTTTCAGGAAGTCGAAACCTCAAAGTATCTCACCGGCATTCTTGAAAAGAACGGGTTCCAAATCGAACGCGGCGTGGCCGGCATCCCCACCGCCTGGGTCGCCACCTGGTCCAATGGCGGTAAACCCGTCATCGGCTTCATCACTGATCTCGACGGCATTCCCCGTGCCAGCCAAAAGCCCGGCGTCGCCTACCATGATCCACTAATCGACGGCGCCCCCGGCCACGGCGAAGGCCACAACTCCGGCAATGCCGTCAACGTCGTCGCCGCGCTCGCTCTCAAAGACCTGATGACCAAGAACGGCATCAAAGGCACGTTGAAACTCTTTCCCGGCATCGCCGAAGAACTTCTTGGCACGAAAGCCTTCTTCGTCCGCGCTGGCCTCCTGAAAGACGTCAACATCATGCTCGGCTGCCATGTCGGCAATGAACTCGCCACCTCCTACGGCCAGCCCGCCAACAACTCCGGCCTCGTGTCCATTCAGTTCACTTTCAAAGGCGAAGCCGCCCACGCCGCCGGTGCCCCCTGGAAAGGCCGCAGCGCCCTCGACGGTGTCGAACTCATGAACACGATGTGGAACATGAAGCGCGAACATCTTCGCCCCGAACAGCGGTCCCACTACGTCATCACCAACGGCGGCGATCAGCCCAACGTCGTCCCCGAAGAGGCCACCGTGTGGTACTTCTTCCGCGAACAGGATTTCCCCCGCATCAAGGAGATGCAGGAATACGGCACCACCATGGCAAAGGCCGCCGCCATGGCCTCCAGCACCTCCGTCGTCCAGCGTGTTGTCGGCTCCGCCTGGCCTTATCACCTCAACAAAGTCGTCGCCGAAGTGCAGCAGAAAAATATTGAAATGGTGGGCATGCCCGTGTGGACCGAAGCCGACCAGACACTCGCACGGGAACTCCAGCGCGAAGTCCGCGCGCCCAAAGTCGAGCTGCTCCATGAAAAGGTGAAACCCCTCGAAGCCCCGCAGCCGTGGAAAGGCGGCGGCACCGATGACATCGGCGACATCTCCTGGGTCGTCCCCATGGTCTACATGCGCTTCCCCGCCAACATCCCGAACCTTCCCGGCCACCATTGGGCCAACGCCATCGCCATGGCCACGCCGTTGGCCCACAAAGGTTCCACCGTAGGAGCGAAAGTGCAGGCCACCACCGCGCTCGATTTTCTTCTCAATCCCGAACTCGTCGCCGACGCCTGGAAATACTTCCGCGAAGTCCAAACCAAGGACCTGAAGTATCAACCGCTCATCGCCGATACCGATCAGCCCGCTATTGAACTCAACGCCGAGAGAATGGCCAAATACCGCGAGCAAATGCGCAAGTTCTACTACGACCCCGCGAAGTTCCCGACCTATCTGGAGCAACTCGGCATCACGTACCCGACCCTGCGAAAACCCACTGCTCCCTAATACCTGTGGTCCGCAAAAATTCAATCCGGGATCAGGCAGCCTCCTTTTGCAGGCCGTATTCGTGGTGCAAGCCACTGAGCACAGGCTTTGCGGTGACGCGAAATCCGGCGGGTAGCCTGTGTCTGTGGACGCTGGCAGGAACCGTGGCCTG
>SHUN01000205.1 GCA_009697495.1 Bryobacterales bacterium
CAGGGATGCGACCCGAGCGCCGCTTCGAGGGCTGGAATAGCAAGGGACGGCTTCCAAGCCGAGGCCGCCCCAACTCTCAATTCAGACCCGTCGCAGATTAGCTTATTGAAAGCCAAAAATGGTCTTGACAATGGGGTCCACTTTACACCACGCTGCCCGCCGCGCGACCGTACTCGGCGGAGAACTGGTTCGTAATCATGCGGAACTCGCCGACCGTATCCGGATTATTGATCTCCTGCAGCAATCCGCCGACGGAGGGCGAATTAGAATCCGTACCGTCAACAACGAAGTTATTCGAACGGGTGCGCATACCATTCACGGAGAACGAGACGCCACCGGCCGCGAATCCGGAGTTACCGCCGGAAAGCTGGCTGACGCCCGGCACAGAAAGCGCCGCGTTCAAGATGTTAGAGTTCGGCGCCAATGGTAGATTTTGAATGCGCTGGGAGTCAAAATTCACGCCGACTTCGGCGTTGGTGGTATTGATTAACGGCACTTCGCCGGTCACCGTAATGACCTCCGCCGATGTCGACACTTTCAATTGCGCCGGAATATTCGCCCGCTCCGTTAACTGTATTTCCACGTTGTTGCGAATGAGTTTGGCGAACCCGGACTTCTCGATTGTTACTTCGTAATTTCCGGGCCGCAGCAGCGGAAAGCGGAACTGGCCGTGGTCGCCGCTGGTTGTGTTGGAGACAATTCCGGTAGCGGTGTTGCGCGCTGTAATTTGCGCGCCCGCGATCACAGAACCGGATTCATCCGTCACGGTGCCGAGAATTTCGGCGGTGGTTTGCGCGTACAGAGCGGTTGCCCATGCCAGCGTAAACAAATAGACAATGATTCGTTTCATTGAACTTGTACCCCTTATTCGTTGGAAGGATCAGTATTGAAGAGCCGCGGATACAAGCGTCCGCAGTCGCGAACTTTCCTCAATTGCATTCATGGTACTGCAACAAAAAACAGTTTGTAGCGGCTACCTCGGCGGCCTCCAAATCGAATAACCCGCCGCGGCGGCACCCTGCACGGCCAGCGGCGTGCGAGCGTCCTTGCAGAAATAGGAGCCGCCGCGACCCATCCGATCCACTCCGGCGCCATCCGTTCGCCCCCTGCGGCACCACGGTGGCGGTGCGAAGATTCACCGTGTTCGTTCTCACTTGGCCCCACTCATGCAGCACAACCGCGCTCGCAACCCTGCCATCGCCGCCACCTTTTCGCAACCCGGCGGCTCGCGCAGGATAGATTGTATTTCGCCCGTGCCTTCCGTGTATTGAAAGCGCGTACCCGTACCGCCTGGGCCAACAACGGCCTGTTCTGCTTCAGCCGGACGCGCTTGCCCACGTCGTGTAAATGCACGCTTGCGCTCTTTGCGGCTAGGAGTTCCTCAACGGCGCTGCTGTCTCTCCGCCTGGCCGGCTCACGGGGCGGCTCGGTAACGCCGGGCGCGCTAGCGGGTGAGACGGTTGTGGCGCTTGAGGACGTCGATGAGTTGGGAGTGGGGGAGCGCGGTAACCCTTGACCCGCGGGCACCGGACATTGTTTCGGCGCCGACCATGGCGTTGATGATGGCCTCCTCGGTGGCCTGGACGGTGGCTTCGAAGACGGGATTGAGCGCATCGTTTGGCAGCATGGCAAGCTGGATCGGTTGCCCAGGGTTGGCGGCGGCGTTCGGATTGGCGGTGGAAAAGGCGATGAAGATGTCGCCGGAGCCGTTTCCGGATGTCGCGCCGGTGCGGGCCAGACCCATGGTTGCGCGGCGCGCCAAGCGCTGCACTTGGTGGGGCAGGAGCGGGGCGTCGGTGGCGACGACGATGATGATGGAACCCACGTCCTCGCGGTAGGGCCATTGGGTATCGGCGCGGGGAGCGTCGGCGTTCAAGGCTTCTCCGACGGGGAGTCCGCCGATGCGAAGTTGGCGGCGGCTGCCGCAATTGCATTGGACCAGGACGCCCACTGTGTAGCCGTTTTGGCTGGCGGGGAGTTTGCGGGAGGCGGTTCCGATGCCGCCTTTGAAGCCGTAACAGATCATCCCAGTGCCGCCGCCGACATTGCCCTCGGCGACGGCGCCGGCTTTCGCTGCGTCCAAGGCCTTTTCAGCGTCGGCGGGTTTTACGTGAAAGCCGTTGATGTCGTTGAGCGTGCCGTCGTAGGTCTCGGCAACTATCGGATACGTGTAGAAGCCGCCAGCGAAGGTGTTCGTTCCCGGCTTCCGGTTGTTCTTGACGAGCCAGTTCAGGAAGGCGTCGCGGACGACTCCGACGGAGTGGGTGTTGGTGATGAGAACGGGACCGTCGAGAAAACCGGATTCGGCGAGCCAATGGGTGCCGGTCATGTCGCCGTTGCCGTTCTGGGAGAAGTAGCCGCCGAAGACGGGATCTGACGACGCTTTTCCGCGAGGCCAGACGGCGGTTACACCGGTCCGGACGTTGTCCCCTTCGATGATTGTCCGGTGGCCGACTTCGACGCCATTGACATCGGTGATTGCGTTCAGCGCGCCGGGGATGCCTTCGAGGGGAACGCCCAGATCGCGGGCACGGGGTTTGGTTTGGGCGGCGGCGGCGCAGGCGAGCAGGATGAGAAAAATGGGTCGGATAGGAGTTTAGATTGGCACACCGAGTTGCCAGAGGGTGAACCCAACGGCTTGGCGGGTGTAGAGCCACCAGTCGCGCCAGGCGGTTTCGAGCTTAATGGCCCGAGGGGAACCGTACACGCGCAGGCCACGGGCTTCGAGCATCTTCTTGGCGCGGAAGATGTGATAGCCGTCGCTGACGAGAATGCACGATGTCAAGCCCATACGGGTCATGATCTCGGCCACGGCGACGGTGGAATGGACGGTGGTCTCGCCCTCAGCTTCCAGGATGATGGCCTCGCCAGGCACGCCGTGGCTGATGAAGTAGTTGCGGCCGACGGCGCCTTCGGTGAAGACGGGGTCGCCGCCGGCACCGCCGGTGGTGATGATGCGCGGCGCGAGTTTGCGCTGAAAGAGCGCGAGGGCGTGGTCGAGGCGGGCCTTGAGGACGGGTGAGGGTTTGCCGCGGTATTCAGCAGCGCCCATGACGACGATGACGTCGGCGGCCTGGGCTTCGTCGATAGTGGATTGGGCGTGAATGCGGAGGGCCAACCAGGCGAGCCACAGCAAGAGGCAAAGGCCGGCTGCGAGGGCGACCCGGCGAAGAAATCCGCTACTGTGCTTGCGCCGCGCTATGCTTAACAGTCTATAGGAATGCTCGGCGTTCACCATCCGCTCTTGAAGAGCATCCGCAAAGCGGTACAGCGCGGCGGCCGCACCGATGACGGTTTCGCCATCGCGGAGGGGTTTCATTTGTTGTTCGAAGCCATCAAGTCGAAGGCCTCGATAGGCGCGGTGATCGCAACGCCGGGGGCCGCCAAAATGCTGGATGGCGTGGCGGCGCATCATGTTGTTGATGAGAGTGTATTTCACCAGATTTCGTCGGTGGAGAACAGCCAGGGCGTAATTTCCCTGGTGCGAGTCGACGATCAGCCGGTGGCCGAATGCTTGCATGGCAATCCGCTGGTCATGGCATTGGACGGGGTACAGGATCCGGGGAACGCGGGGGCGATGGTACGTTCGGCGGAGGCGTTTGGAGCGAGCGGGGTGGTGTTTATTAAGGGCTCTGTATCGCCGTGGAATCCGAAGGCGCTGCGCGCATCGGCGGGGTCGCTGTTCCGGGTGCCATTCGCGATTGTGGGGTGGGAGGAGTTTCTGGCGGCGATTCAAGAGCGGCGGATCGCGCTGTACGCGGCGGGGGCGCGGGCGGAGAAACGCGCGGATGAAGTGCCATTGCATGAGGCGGCGGCGATCCTTATCGGCAACGAAGGAGTGGGGGTACCGATGGAGCATGAGCGGTTCGGCACGTTAGTGCGGATTCCGACGCAAAGCGTGGAGTCGTTGAACGCGGCGGTGGCGGCGGGTATTTTGCTGTATGAGGCGAGGCGGCAACGGCAATGAGCCTTTTCGAGATACCGGATGAGACACACAAGCGGCCGTTGGCCGAGCGAATGCGACCGCGGTCGCTCGACGGCTTTGCCGGGCAGGAGCACATACTGGGAATGGGCAAGCCGCTGCGGCGGGCGATCGAGAGCGATCAGCTTACGAGCCTGATTTTGTGGGGTCCGCCGGGAGTGGGGAAGACATCGCTGGCTGCGATTATCGCGCAGACGACGAAAGCGGAATTCGTGCCATTTTCGGCGGTGCTCGCCGGGATGAAGGAGATCAAAGAGGTGATGGCCCATGCCGAGCGAGCCCGGCGGATGGGGCGTCGCACGGTGTTGTTTGTGGACGAGATTCACCGGTTCAATAAAGCGCAGCAGGACGCTTTTCTGCCGTATGTGGAGAAGGGGGACGTGATTCTGATTGGGGCGACGACGGAGAATCCGTCGTTCGAGGTAAACTCGGCGCTGCTATCGCGGTCACGGGTTTACGCTTTGAAGGCGCTGGGTGTCGACGATCTGGTGGGGCTGCTGGTGAAGGGACTTGGGGAGTTGCAGACGAGTTGCGATCCGGTTTATCTGGAACAGATTGCGCAGTTCGCCAACGGCGACGCGCGGACGGCGTATAACCTGCTGGAACTGGCGGCGGCGGGCGGTGGCGAGATCACGCAGGAGACGCTGGCGGAAATTATCACGCGGAAGTCGCTGCTTTATGACAAGGGGGGCGAGGAGCACTTCAATATTATTTCGGCACTGCATAAATCGGTGCGGGCCTCGGATGCCGACGGGGCGCTGTACTGGCTGGCGCGAATGTTGGAAGCGGGGGAAGACCGGATGTACATTGTCCGGCGGCTGGTAAGGATGGCGGTGGAGGATATTGGGATGGCGGATCCGCGAGCCGTGGAACAAGCGATTGCGTGCATGCAAACGGTTCATTTTTTGGGAATTCCGGAAGGGGATCAGGCGCTGGCGCAGTGCGCACTTTATTTAAGTCTGGCGCCGAAGTCCGACGCGGCGTATAAAGGCCTGAACGCGGCGCGGGCGGCGACGCAATCGCACGCCGCCGAGCCGGT
This sequence comes from Bryobacterales bacterium, assembly GCA_009697495.1. GTDB lineage: Bacteria > Acidobacteriota > Terriglobia > Bryobacterales > Bryobacteraceae. The sequence goes on from SHUN01000205.1 coordinate 5,022, forward strand.
ACCGATGCACCTTCGCAACGCGCCGACCAAGCACATGAAGCAGTGGGGGTATGGCGAAGGGTACCGGCACGCGCATGCGTATGGCGGGGCTGTTACTGGGATGGAGTGTTTGCCGGAGGGGCTGGCGGGGACCAAGTTTTACGAGCCCACGGACCGGGGCGTGGAGCCGCGGATCGCCGAGAAACTATCGGCGATCCGAGAGGCGAAGAAAGGGTTTTACAAGCCTACTTCCGGGCAGTGACGGTGATCTCGATACGCGCTTTGCCGACGAGCTTGGCGACGCCGACGGTGGTGCGGACGGGGCGAGGTTCGGGAATGACGCTGGTGTAGACGCCGTTCATTTTTTCGAACAGCTCCATGTCGGTGAGGTAGACATTGACGGCGACGAGATCGGCAAAGGTGAATCCGCCGGCTTTCAGAATTTCGCCGATGCTATCGAGGGTGAGCTTGACTTCGTCCTCGAATTTATCCGGGTAAACGCCCTTTTTGTCGCGGCCGACCTGACCGGCAACGTAGAGGGTACCGCCGGAGAGAATGCCTGGGGAGAAGGGGCGGCCGGTGGGTGAGCCGGGAGGGGCGACGACCTTTTTCTCGGCATTCGCCGCGAGCGTCAAGAGGAGGAAGATAGGTAGAATCAGTCTCATAGGGGCCATTATGCCATGGCTAGGGCTGTGCGTAGGGAGGGACAATCCAATGCCGCCCCGTTTGCGTGGAGTACCATAGATCCCTTCCGATCCGTACCAGCGCTGTAGACACCAAGTACTGTGGACAATTGAATCGGGTGTTCTATTGTCGATGCACTGTGAGCATAGCAATCTGGATGGGAGCAGTCACCCAAGTCCACTACAGCGTGGGGGCAGAGTGGCGCTTCATTCCGCCGGAAACCGGGGAAAGACGTTTGGAGGCATTCATTGCAGATCACTGCTGTCCGGTTAGAAGTCCCATAGATTCAACTGTTTACGGGAGTCGAGTAAATCGTTTCGGGAGTCGGACACTTGCAAGGCCTGTAAAATGGGGGTTTTCTCGAAAAGCGTGACGCTCAAAATTTGTAGAATTTGGTA